>JAIRNB010000199.1 GCA_031258265.1 Treponema sp.
GCATCAGGGGGGCCGGCCCACAAACGGCGGAACTTCTTGCCAGGGCGGGGATCATCACCGCGGCGGATTTGCTTTGCCGTTACCCCAGGGACTGGGAAGACCGCAGCCACCCGGTACCCCTGGCCGCCTATGCCCGGTATCCCCAGGTCTGCAGCACCGTCACGGTAACCGCCCACGAATGGATCGGCTTTGGCCGCATGAGGACCCTCAAGGTCCGGGTAGAGGACGACAGCGGCTCCGCGGTACTTCTCTGCTGGAACCGTCCGTTCATGGAAAAGCAGTTGAAAATCGGCGGGCATTACTGCCTATGGGGCCGTTTCCAATATAAATACGGGGAGATTCAATCGAGTTCCTTTGAAATTTCCCCGGCCTCCTCCGGGGAGTTGGGGATTCTTCCGGTTTACCCCCTTTCGGCGGGGCTCAACCAGGGTCTGCTCCGCCGCCTGGTAAGCCGGGCCCTGGAGAAGCAGCTCCCCGCCATAGATGAGGAACTTCCCCAGGGGATCATCGAAAAGGAGAAACTCCTCCCCCGGAGGGAGGCGATCAGGGGAATCCATTTCCCCGCCTCCATGGAGGAACTTAGCCAGGCTAAAAGGACCCTGATCTACGGGGAACTTTTCTACCTGGAGATTCTCGTGGGGCGGCGGGCCATGGAAAGGCGGAAGAACAGGCGCGAAGGCCCGGCCCGGCCTGCTGCTCCGGGCCGGGCCGGGGCCCCGGAGGCCCTAAGCCCCCTGCAGCGGCGGCTTTTGGAACGGCTTCCCTTCACGCTTACCCCCGGCCAGGAAGGGGCCCTGGGGGAGATAAACAAGGATATGGCCTCCCCCATTCCCATGGCCCGGCTCCTCCAGGGGGACGTGGGTTCCGGCAAGACTCTGGTATCCTTCCTGGCGGCCCTGGCCGCCGTGGACGGGCTGGGGGAAGTCCAGCCGGGACAGGCGGCGATCATGGCTCCCACGGAACTCCTGGCCCGGCAGCATGCGGAGAACGCCGCCCGGCTTCTTGAACCCCTGGGCCTTAGACTCAGTTTCCTGACGGGCAACATCAAGGCCGCGGGACGGAAGGAGCTGCTCAAAGCCCTGGCCGGCGGAGAAGTCGATCTGGTCCTGGGGACCCACGCCCTTTTTTCCCAGGATGTAGAATACCGGAACCTGCGGCTCGTGGTGGTGGACGAACAGCACCGCTTCGGCGTTATCCAGCGTTCCCTTATCATGGCCAAGGGCGATCACCCCGATTTATTGATGATGAGCGCCACCCCCATCCCCCGGACTCTGGCCCTTACGGTTTTTGGGGACCTGGATGTGTCGGTGATCCGGGACCTGCCCCCCGGACGGAAGCCCGTCAGGACCCACCTGGCAAAACAGTCCAACGAGGGGAAGGTCTATGAATTTGTGGGTAAGGAACTGGCCGCCGGCCGCCAGGCTTACTTCGTTTACCCCCTGATCGAAGCGGCGGACGCGGAAAGCCGGGCGGCGGATCTAAAGGACGCCCAGTCCATGGCCTCCCGGCTGGCGGAGGAGATTTTTCCCCAGTACCCCGTGGCCCTGGTCCACTCCCGGATCGACGAGGAGGAAAAACGGGACATCATGGAAAAATTCCGCCGGGCGGAAATTCGTATCCTCGCCGCCACCAGCGTGGTTGAAGTGGGGGTAGACGTAGCCAACGCCAGCTGCATGGTTATTGAACATGCCGAGCGTTTCGGCCTTTCCGCCCTGCACCAGCTCCGGGGCCGGGTGGGCCGGGGGGACGCGCAGTCATACTGTTTCCTTGTTTACTCCGATGATCTTACCGAAGACGGCAAGACCAGGCTCAAGGTGATGCTGGAACACAGTGACGGCTTTATCATTGCCGAGGAAGACCTGAAACTCCGGGGCCCCGGACAGATCGCGGGAATCGAACAGTCGGGTTATCTTTCCCTGGGCCTGGCGGACCCCGTGCGGGACGCGGCGGTCCTGGAAAGGGCCCGGCGGGAGGCCTTCGCCATTCTGGAAAAGGACCCCGGCCTTCTCTCCCCGGAAAACCGCCTGATCGCCGCCGTTCTGGAAAGGGCCTCCCCCCTGGGAAGCGCGGGGCTGTAGGGGGTAACTTTGGCAAAGCCGGTTTTGTTTGTTTATTATATGCTTATGCGCAGATACTCCGGCATGGCTGTAATATTGTTATTCTGCTTTTTTTCCTGCGAAAACAAAAATGACAACGCCTCCGGCTATGAAACCCAGGCCGTCAGGCGCGGTTCCATCGTCAAAACCGTGGGTTCCGCCGGTTCCCTTAAACCAATCGCCACGGTAAACGTCCGTTCCCAAATTTCCGGCAAGATCGAGCAGCTTCTGGCGGATTACAATGACGAGGTAAAAAAAGGGGATACCCTGGCGATTCTCAACACCGAAACCCGCCGCCTCCAGCGGGATCAACTGCTGGCCCAGGTACAAAAGGCCCGTTCCGCCTATGAACTCCAAAAAATAAATTTCCAGAACCAGGAAAAGCTGGCGGAGCGGAATCTGATAAGCCAGTATGAACTGCGGCAGAACAGAAACCAGTTGGAGGCCCAGGCGGCGGACCTGGCAATCGCGGAGGCAAATTTAAAGGTAGCGGAAACGGAGATCAACCAGTATGCCTTTATCACTTCCCCGGTGGACGGAACGGTGTTGTCCCGCAATGCCAGCGAAGGGGAAACCGTGGTGGAGGGGGCCTCCGCCAATTCAACGGCAATTTTCGTCATCGCCGAAAATTTAAGGGAAATGCAGATAGAATCCTGGGTAGGGGAGCTGGACATCAATTCGATCTACGAAGGGCAGGATGTCCGCTTTACCCTGGAGGCCCTGCCGGGAAGGAACTTCCAGGGGAAGGTTTCCAGTAAACGGCTTTCCCCCTCCACCCAGGACGGGGTAGTTTCCTACAACGTCATTATCGCCGTGGACAACGAGGACCTGTCCCTGCTTCCGGGGATGACCTGCAACGTGGAATTTATCGAAAGTTCCAGGGAGAATGTACTCCTGGTATCCAACGCCGCCCTGCGCTACAGCCCATCTTCCCTTTCGGTTTCGGAGATCGAGAATATCCTGGCGGAAAAGCGGGGGCCGGAAAAACATGAAGCGGAAAATGCGGTTCCCGGGGAAGGGGGGGAACGGCGGGAGACCCGGCCCTCCCCTGCCGGCGGCAGCCCTCCCCGGCCCGGCGGCCTCCCGGGGAATCGTCCCCCCGGCGGTTCCCGGGGACGGGCGGGATTTTCAGCCCCGGCAAGCCCCCAGGGTTCCCAAAACCCCCAAGGCCCCCAGCTTAAACCCCTGTGGTTTATTAACAGCGAAGGAAAATTTGACTGTCTTCTGGTTATGCCGGGCATAAGTGACGGTTCAGTTACCGAAATTTCCTCCCCCGATCTTACGGAAGACCTGATCGCCGGAACCCGCTTTATTCTCCGCGAAAAGGTTAAATAATGGCGGTAATACAACTAAAAGAAATAAGGCGGAGCTACAAAACGGAGGATTTTACTGTAAATGCCCTGCGGGGGGTGGATTTCTCCGTGGAAGAAGGGGAGTTTGTCGCCATCATGGGGCCCTCCGGTTCAGGCAAATCCACCCTCATGAACATCATCGGCTGCCTGGACGCCCCCAGTTCGGGAAGCTATGTCCTTGACGGGGTGGAGACCACCCGGTCAAAGGCCAACACCTTCGCGGAGATTCGTAACAGGAAGATCGGTTTTGTCTTCCAGTCCTTCAACCTCCTGGCCCGGACCAGCGCCCTCGAAAATGTGGAACTTCCCCTCCTCTACCGGCGGCATGGGCGGCTGCGAAGACGGGCAATGCGGGAAAAGGCGGAAGCGGCCCTGGCGGCGGTGGGCCTGGCAGACCGGGCCTTTCACAGGCCGAATCAGCTCTCCGGGGGCCAACAGCAGCGGGTCGCCATCGCCAGAGCCCTGGTCACGGACCCCGCCTTTATCCTGGCCGATGAACCCACCGGCAACCTGGACTCCGCCATGACCGGGGAAATCATGGAACTGTTCCGGAATCTCAACCGGCAGGGGAAGACCATACTCCTCGTAACCCATGAACAGGATGTGGGGGAAAAGGCCCGGCGGATCATCACCCTTAGGGACGGCCTCATCGTGGAGGATACACAAAGCCCCCACCTTAAAAGCCCCCGCCTTAAAACGGAACAGCCATGAAACTACTCCACCTGCTGCAAAGCTGCCTCCGTTCTATCTTACGAAACAAGATGCGGAGTCTCCTCACCTCCCTGGGGGTTATCATCGGGGTTGCCTCCGTGGTGATAATGACCGCCATCGGGCAGGGGGCCCAATACGAGATAGAAAACCGCATTTCTTCCATGGGAACGAATATACTGGAGATATGGCCCCAGCGGCTGTTTTTCAGAAGCGGGGAGAACATCACCGGCCTGTCCCGCCCCCCCAGGGTAACGGTGAAGGACAGGGACAAGATCGTAGCGGAAAATTCCTATGCCGCCGAAGTTTCCGCCGTGGTGCAGAGGAGTTTTACCTGCGCCGGTACGGAGGGCAGCGCATCTATAACGGTAATGGGGGTAGAGGATTCCTACATCAGGATACGGAACTGGGAAATCAGCCGGGGGATCATGTTTGGAAAAGAGGAAAACGCCGAACGGCAGCGGGTGGCGGTGCTGGGGGCCGAAACGGCGAAATCCCTTTTCGGCAGCGCGGAGGCCGCCCTGGGACAATCCATGCGGCTAAAGGGTAATTCCTGGATCATCGTGGGGGTCCTGGAAGCCCACGGCAGCGCCTTCGGCATGGCGGAAGCCGACGATCTCGTACTGGTCCCCTATCGGACCTTTCTTACCCGCCTGGCCCCCTCCCCAAATTTGTCCAGCATCGTCCTCAGCGTAGTGGACAAGAGCTATATGGACGCCGCGCAGCGGGAGGTGGAGGCGATCATGCGGGAGTCCCACGAACTTCCCGGCTACGCCCCCGACGATTTCGGCATCATGAACAGCGGCAGCCTCATAGAAATGGCCGGGGAAACTTCCCGCAACCTGACAATCCTCCTGGCCGCCATCGCCGGAGTGTCCCTCCTGGTGGGGGGAATTGGCATCATGAACATCATGCTCGTGTCCGTCACCGAGCGAACCAGGGAAATCGGCATACGCCTGGCGGTGGGAGCCTGGAAACGGGATATTCTCCTCCAGTTCCTGGCAGAAGCCTGCATCCTAAGCATTTCCGGCGGCCTCTTCGGCCTTCTCCTTTCCTACGCCGCCTGCCGGGTCCTCAATTTTTTCCAGATTCCCACATCCATTTCGTTTGTCATCGTCCTTGGGGCCCTGGGTTTTTCCCTGTTTGTGGGGATCATCTTCGGCTTTTACCCGGCAAAAAAAGCGGCCCGCCTGTTCCCCATCGAGGCGCTGCGTTATGAATAGCACCCTGCCGTTCTTTTTTTTCTTTTCAGTGATTCTTAGTTTGGGCGCATTTTTTGCTGCCGCAAAAAACCGGGCTTTCCACTCCAATTCCTCGACTTTACCTGCGGTAAAGTCTCCGGGATTTCCGCTTCAATCCCTTGCGCGGAAGAAAAGATGGCTTTAAAACCACGCATTCCTATCCAAGACAAAACGCCGGAAAGTAAACGCCGATGCCCTGTGTGGAGACCCGGCAAATCCGGCTTCAAAATCCCAAAAGCGAAAAGTCGGGTAAAAGAACTTCTGGCTTTCCTGTCGGCTGGAAAGAACATGGGGCCCCTTCCTCCCCATGTTTTTTCCACTTGCCACTTGCGGTGTCTG
>JAIRNB010000219.1 GCA_031258265.1 Treponema sp.
ACCAGGACGGTAAATTGTGGAGGCCCCCGCTTACAGGGATGCTGGACTTGTTCCGTTCTTATACCGGGGGCCGTTCTTCTGAAACATCAAACAATATCGGCCGTTCCCTGGAAACGGAACGCCGGGAGGATATACGTTTCCTGTTCACTCTGATACGGCAGAACCGGGGAATACCGGGTTACGCGGAATCGCCGGAGAATAGAACCGACTGGAACTGTATTTTTGCCGCCGGATACGGCGCGGGTGGGTCCGCCCTGCTCTCCCTGACCGGTAAAACCATGGCTTTCCGGGGTATTATTGCCATCGAAAGCCAGCTCCTGTCCGTATACAGGGGAAACGAACCGCTTCCCGCCCCGGAGCTGCCCCAGAATGCCAATTGGTTCCGGTCCCTTTGGGCGGGAATTTCCGCCTGGGTTACGAACGCGGAATCCCATAAAATTACCGGCATTGGCGCGGGGCCAAACCCCGAAGCGCCGCTGTGTTTTATCGTCTCCGATCAGGTACAAAATGTCAAACACCAGAACGGCCGGTACGCGGCCTTAATCCGGGTTTTCCGTACCACTACCGCCCCGGTGATCCTTGCCGCTGTTTCCGGCGCGGGAGTTCTGGACTACTCGGACGCGCCTGAGAAGTACCCTGTTTATTCGGTACTGTTCCCCGGCCAGGGCAGGAAAGCCTGGTCCCGCGCCGGCTGCGTCCCCGGAACCGCCGCGCTGATCACCAGTTTCGCCGCTTCGGTTTTGGAGCGGGAAAATACCGGCGACAGCGGGCTCCTTCTTCCCCGGAAAACTATCAGCGGGGAAAATATCCACATTGAAAGCCGGGGCGCAATTTCCTTTTAATCCGGCTAAGGCGGCGGCACAAGCGCCGTTTGCGTCACCGCTCTTTCACCGGGTGGTTCACCAGAATCCAGGTAAGTTCGTGCTTGTTGTGCCACAGGCGCGTTACCGAGGATCCGGGAATTGTTGCGAAATTCCGGGCCGTGTCGATTCCCCCATAATCGACGGAAGAAGCGCCGCCGGTTGCCTGCATCTTTATCGTGCAAACAAAATTGCCGCAGAGTCCGGACGCGAGCCATTTTTCAATCCAGGCGTAGAGCCGGGAGGGGTAACAGATCACGTCGCAAAAGACCCAGTCCATGGGGCCTATATCTTCGGGTTTCAGGGTAAAGGCGTCGTGTTTGATAAAATTGACCAGAGGCCGGCCCTGTTCCCCGGTCATGGAAAGGACCCGGTCTTCCGGCGGGACCCGGTCAACGGCAATTACCGCCGCGCCCAGTTTCGCAAGCACCCAGGTCCAGCCGCCCGGACTTGCGCCGGCGTCAAGGCAACGTTCACCGGGGCCGGGCCATTTCCGGCATCTTACCAGGGCCTCCCAAAGTTTAAGGTAGGCCCGGCTTGGCGGCCCCTCTCTGTCTTCCTGAAAGTGAATCACGCCGGCGGGAAAGGGGCTGGTACAGACGGCGGAAGCGGCGAGGGTATGGGCGTCCAGGAGGGTCCAGCTGCCCATGGGCTGTTGGGGAAGCATCCAGGGAAAGGGGCGTTTTTTTTGCGGCAGGGGGGGCAGCTTTTCCGCGATAAGGGCGCCCCGGCGGAACCGGGTAAAAAGGGAAGGGACCCAGCTGCGCTGTATGGAACGCAGGACGGAAGCGGCTTCGGAAATGGAACCGAATTCCAGGCGGAAAGGTTCAAGCCAGACATTGCGGGTCCAGAAAACCGTTTTTCGGCCTTCTCCTTCGGTAAAAAATACGGCGTCCGTATTGTCTTTACGCTCTTGCGCGTAGTACAGATCGCCCCAGACCGCTTCCCAGGTCCCCAATTCATAGCGCAGGTGATCCCCAAATCCCGGTATTTCCTGAAAAACACGGCCCGCCAGGGGAATTATTTCCGGCATGACTGCCGTGCAAGATAGGCGGTAAAATTTTCGTTATCCTGCGGCGTGGGAAATTGGACAATAGAACAGCCGGTCTCGCGCATCCCGTCCCTGATCCTTGTCCAGCAGGGTTGAATGATCAGCTTAAATTTTCCCACGGCATCGGGTTCGGGGAGAATCTCAAGGGTATATTCATGGTCTTTTTCCAGATCAATGCCGGAAGCGGACAGCGTATAGGGATAGGATATGCAGCAGCCGTGGCGGCTAATATCGCGCAGTAGAACCAGCGCCTCGGTATATGTATTGACCTGCACTTTTGCGCTGGTGATATAACGGATGAACTTCCGCTTTTCTATCATGATAAAAAAAATTCCTCCTGGATTATATTATAGTACCAATCGCGGTCCTACAGTAGAGTACGCCGGGTAGGTTCCAGGCACCAATTGATGGCACTTTAAAAATCGTCCAAAACCTTTGAAAGCGTAGAATTTACCCTATTCAAAATTTCCCTTTTTTGGGAGGGCGCAAGTTTTATTGAAAAGTCCGGAAACGAAAAATTTATCGGTTCATTTTTGAATAAAAAATAGGACTCTATATTAAGCGCCCCGGCTATCCGCTCAATCATACTTACGGACGGGAAGCGTTTGCCGGACTCGATTTCCCCTATATACCCTGTTGAAGAATCGCATAACTCGGCCAGTTGCATTTGGGAAACCTTACGTAGCTTTCGATACCCCTTTAAATTTGTTATGAAAAGGTCTTGTATCGTCAAATTGTCCTTATCTCCCTAGCTAAAACCCCATCTACCCTTTGGAACCTTCCCTTATCCCCTCTTTTCGTCTTTTCTGTGTTATTAGCCTATAAAATGACCCTTGACACTATGCTAATAGATATATTATTATAAAAAATGTGCTAATAGATTGTATTTTGACACATTTTTCCATCCTAATTTTCGATGATTTTAGGGATGAGATAGGGGTAGCCTGTCCAAATATTTCGGTTAAGGAGATGATATGGGAAAGTACCGCATATTAGGATTTGTCTTTGTTATTTGGGCGATTTTTCCCGCCTTTCCCCAAACCATGAAACAGGCGTTGACCCTGGACCAGGCAATCGCCGCCGCAGCCAATGCCCTGACGGAACAGATGCCCGCGGGTTCTATCATCGCCATCCTCGGCTTTAATTCCGATTCTCCTGATCTCAGCGATTATGTCATTGAAGAGCTTACCATCCAAATTGCCGGTGCCCGGAATTTGTCCGTGGTAGACCGCCAGGAAATGGGTCTGGAACTT
>JAIRNB010000224.1 GCA_031258265.1 Treponema sp.
CTGGGGAATGCCGAGCGCGTCTTTTAGGGGTAGGCCCCATTCCCGGGCCAGGATGACCCGGTTGACGGCCTGATGCGCCACCACCAGGATCCTCCCGGCCCCCCGCCCGGCCGCCAGCGAGACGATCCGATCGAAGGCCGGCCAGACCCTGGCCGCCAAATCCGAAAAGCTCTCCCCGCCCGGCGGGGCCACCCGGGCTAACCCGTGGTTGACCCTGCGCGTTGCACCCGCGGACTGCGCCGCGCGGGGGGCCCAAGATGAACAGCCGTACCTTGGGGACCGGCCCCCGGCCTTCGGAACATATATGCCCCCCCTCCTTAACTTGTGATTAGGATACTAATAGAGTTTTCCCCTGGAGAGCAGTTCTCCCATGAGGGCGGTAAGGGTATCGAGGTCCATCTCCCCCGCCGCTTCCTCCAATGCCGCCCGGATTTCCTCCCATTCTTCGGTATCCAGTTCCATGGAGTCGTCGTATTCCCCCAGGAGGAAGGCCGCGGCATAGCCCAGCTTGATACGGGAAAGCCGCCCCCCGGGTCCGGTTTTTTCCCGTTGCAGCCCCAGGAGGGCGTTACAGAGATCCCGGGCCCCGTCCCTGCCGATGACCGCCGCGGCCAGGTCCGTAAAGCCCCGGACGGCTGTTTCCTCCGCCCCGGCCTGCGGAGCCCCGCGATCCATTTTGTCCAGTTGGGATAAATAATGCTCTACCGGCCTCATCTAGGACCCTATTTTCTCATCAGGAGGGCGGTCGTCAGGGACCCCGCCAGTATCGCCAGGGGAATAGAAACCGCTAAAGATATCTTTAAGTTCTTGTATTTTTTCTCTAAGGAGAGATATTTGCCCCCTAAGTCCAGATATTGTGTCGTCATTTGACTGTAGGAGTCCTGTACTGTTTTCAATAATTCCTCTGATTCGAGAATTAAGCTCTCTTTCTCTTGTATAATTAACTCTAAGCCGCTGATACTGCTCTTCAGTTCTTCGTTGTTCTGCTCTAATGTGTTCAAGTTCGTTTCCATACCGGAGACTATTTCTTCCATCTGCTCGAAAATATCCTGCGAAAAAACCGGCTGCAAAGGCGGCAAGAACAGAAAAGCCGGCAATAGCCACAATACGGACCCTTTTTTCATTCATGCGCCCTCCTTTTGGAAACATGAAGATATAAAAGCGGAGATAGGCTTATGAGAATAAAATACAGAAAACGAAGGCATGGAAAAGGCACGCCCGGCGGGAATGAAGCTTCCGCCGGGCGCGTCCCTTTGCCGGAGCCCGGGGGATAACATGGCCGGACGGCCATGTTATCCCCCCGCCGCAGCGTCCGGGCTTTGCGGCGGGGATACTACCAGTTACCCCCGCCGTATCCGCCGGCTCCCCGGTCCCGCCGGGGTTTGTCCATTGCCTCGTTTACCCGGAGCTGGCGGCCTTCAAATTCCCGGCCGTTGGTTCCGGTGATCGCCGCGCTGGCCTCTTCATCGCTGCCCATTTCTATAAATCCAAAGCCTTTGGAGTTACCAGTTTCACGATCAAAAATGATCTTGGCGGAAGCAACGTTTCCGAATTCAGCAAACAGGTTACGCAGGCTGTCCTCGGAAGTGTTGTACGAGAGATTCCCGACATACAGTTTCTTGGCCATTGAAAAATATCCTTCATCCGGAAGTATCAAATTCCCCGAAATTCCCCATCCACAATCCGTAGCTGTGGGACGGGCAGCTCCGCTTCTTTGACTGCGGCCGGATTCCGCATTTATTCACGCCCGACTATGTTGGACGACTCCCTCCCCTTCTGGGGAAAGCAGGATGCTGTAATTGGTTAGGATAACGGAAATTCAGCGGAAGGGAGGACGGGTCCTTGAAAAGCAAATACCCCATGACAGAAAAAAAACTCCGAAACAATCGCTAGAAATATCCAATGCCTAGAAAATTATCCTATTCATTGAGCCTTTCGACAATATACCTTTATTTTACTTGCTCGTCAAGTGCGTATGGTGAATATTACGAAAAACAGGCTTTTTTTAAAAATCCGCCAAATTTTTGCCTTTACCGGGCGGCGGGGCGGTTTTGAACAGGCTGCGGACGGCGGAACGGATGTCGGGGGCGGGGATAAAGGTCCCTTTTTCAAGGGATTCCGGGGGGCCCTCGGAGGACGCGGGGCCGAGAAACTGGGGAAAACCCAGGCCCCCGGCGGAGCGCAGGCGGCCGGCCATGCGGCGCAGGGGCCGGATTTCCCCTGTCAGGGATAGTTCCCCGGCGATTGCCAGACCCGCGGGCAGGGCCAGCCCCGTCCGGGCGGAGTAAATGGCGCAGCCCAGGGCCAATTCCACCCCCACCTCGGCGATTCGTATGCCCCCCGCCACATTCACGTAAATGTCCTGATCGCTGAGCCGGACTCCCAGATGCTTTTCCAGGGCCGCCGCCACCCTGGATACCCGGCCCGAATCGATCCGGTCCGAATAAACCCGGCTCATGCCGCTTTTCGCGATTACCGTAAGGGCCTGAATCTCCACCAAAAGGCAGCGGCTCCCCTCCAGTACAGCGGCAATAGCCACCCCCGGCGGCAAATCCCCTTCCCGCCTTACCAGAAAAAGCCGGGAGGCGTCTTCCACCGGGATAAGGCCCCGCTCCCCCATGGTAAAAATGCCGATTTCGTCCACCGAACCGAAACGGTTCTTCGACGCCCGGAGAAAACGGCTTTCCCCATCGCCGGCTTCGACGCCTTCAAAATAGAGTACCGTATCCACCATGTGTTCCAGGGTCTTGGGTCCCGCGATAAGCCCCTCTTTGGTCACATGGGCGGTTAAAAACAGGGCGGCGTCATGATCCTTTACCCAGGAAATGAGTTCCCAACTGCAGTACTTCATCTGATTCACCGTGCCGGGGGCCAGGCCCGCTTCGGTGCTGTAGAGGGTTTGGGCGGAGTCCACCAGGACAATCACCGGCTTTACCGAGTCCAGGAGGGAGGAAACATCCTCAAGCCTGCCGGAACAGCCCAGCTCTATCCGGGAAATCCGGGCGGAAAGGCCCAGCCGGTCCGCGCGCATCCGTATCTGCCCCGCGGATTCTTCCCCGGAGATGTAGAGGACCCGGCCCCTGGTTTCCGCGGCGGCGGCAATCTGGAGCAGGAGGGTGGATTTGCCGATGCCCGGCTCCCCGCCTACCAGGATGGCGGACCGTTTCATGATGCCCCCGCCCAGCACCCGGTCTAATTCGGGGATCCCGCTTCCCAGCCTGCTCCCCTCCAGGGGATCGACCGAGGAGAGGGGCATTGATTGGGGGGGCAGGGCCCTGGTCCCAAAACCCGGCCCCGGCGTCCGGCCGGAAGCGGCGGTCTCTATCAGGGTATTCCATTCCCCACATTCGGGACAGCGGCCCAGCCATTTGGGTTCTTCGTGCCCGCAGGCCGAACAGCGGTAGATAAATTCCTTTTGCTTTTTCACTGCGATTCTATCTTTCTTTCCCGAGTATAACAATTTTCCGGGCTGAAAAGACAGCCTCTGTATCAGGGCGCATTCCCGGCCCCCCTTTGAAATTGTCGCGCAAGCGACAACCATGAACCGGGGATGCGCCCAAATCCGCAAGTTAAATCGTGTTGGGCTCTTAGGAAAGCAGGTCTTTCCGGCCCCTTAGAACTTCCCGTTCATATTTTTCCACCCTGCCATACCAGTCCTCCCCCGGAACATTTTGCCGGGCCAGATATTCATTCCATACCGGACCAAAGGGCAGGGTCTTCAATTCTTCCTGGAGGACCAGGAGTTTGGTAAAATTGCCGGAATCCTGCAGTTCCTTTAAGTCCCCGTGGGGAATAAGGAGGGCATAGAGCAGGGCCTTCCGGAAGTTCCGGGCCCCCACCGCCCAGGCGGCAATCCGGTTGACGCCGGCGTCAAAATAATCCAGGCCGATAAAGATCCGGTTCTCCGCCCTGTTGCGGATAATCTCTTTGGCAATCTCCCGCACCTCGTCCTCAAAGAGGACCACATGATCCGAATCCCAGTGAACAGGCCGGGTAACGTGGAG
>JAIRNB010000302.1 GCA_031258265.1 Treponema sp.
AGGTAAAGTCGAGGAATTGGAGCGGAAAGCCCGGTTTTTTGCGGCAGCAAAAAATGCGCCCAAACTAAGAATTACAATTTTACATTTGATTTATCTACTTATCACGTCGATCTTGTGAATAAACCAGATATCTGATAATATTGCAACTTACGAAACTGTCCCGGTATGTCCGGGGACGCTTAACCAATGAATGGGGGGCTTGCGATGCAGTACGTTGATTTTGGAAAGACCGGCGTTAAGGTATCCCGTCTGGGAATGGGGTGTATGAGGCTGCCTTCTTATGAAGAGAACGGCAAAACCGTATTTGACGAAGAAAAATCTATTGCCCTGATTCACCGGGCCATAGAGCTGGGGGTTAATTATTTTGATACTGCCCCCTACTACTGCGATAAACTGAGCGAGGTGATCCTGGGCAAGGCTTTGATCGCGGGGGGCCGCAGGGACAAGGTATGGGTTTCCACAAAGAATCCAATCGAAAATGATTCCGGCGATGATTATGAAAAGCGTCTTGAGAATTCTTTAAAAAATCTGCAGACCGATCATATTGATTTTTATCATTTCTGGGGGATTTCCCTGGACGCCTTTCTCAACAAGGTAAAGGCTAAAGACGGTCCCCTTGTTCGGGCGAAAAAACTTAAGGAACAGGGAATCATCCGGCATATTTCTTTCTCTTTTCATGACCGGGAGGCGGGGCCGGAGGAGGGGAACAGGCTTATCGAAATATTGAAAAACGGCGAGGGTGTCCTGGAAAGTGTTCTTTGCCAGTACAACTTGATGGACCGCAACAAGGAAAACGGCATTGCCCAGGCCCACGAAATGGGCCTGGGAACGGTGATCATGGGGCCTGTGGGCGGCGGGCGGCTGGGGGCCCCCTCCCAGGTGATCCAGGATATGCTCCCCGGCAAGGTAAAAAGTTCCGCCGAGGTGGCCCTGCGTTTCGTCCTCTCCAACCAGAATATCAATGTGGCCCTTTCCGGGGTAAGCAGCATTGAACAGCTTGAGGAAAACGCCGCCATCGCCTCCCGGACCGATGCCCTTTCCCCGCCGGAAATCGAAACCATCGAAGCCATGCTTAAGGAAAACGAGCGCCTGGCGGAGCTTTACTGTACCGGCTGCAAATACTGTTTGCCCTGTCCCAAGGGGATCAATATCCCGGAGATCTTCACCATCATGAACTACCACCGGGTGTACAAGATCACCGGTTTTGCCAAGGCATCTTACGCGGAGATCGGCAAAACCCCCTGGCGGCAGTACCAGAACGCCGCCGCCTGCATAGACTGCGGGGCCTGCGAAAAAAAGTGCCCCCAGAGCCTTCCTATCAGGGCGCAGCTCAAAGAGACCCACCGGGTGCTGGCGCTCTGACCCGGATGTTTTTCAGGGCGCAGTGGCTGCCCCTTCGGACCGAAAGGCCGGTGCAGCCTGAAAGGTAGGGGCTGTCGCTGTCCGTATAGGAAATATACTCCCTGCCGTCCACCGCCACGGTAAAATGGGGCCCCCGGGCCCTGACCGTGATGAGGTAGTCCCTTCCTTTTTCCCAGGCAAAGGGAACTTCCGCCAGGCGGCGGTAGGGGTTTTCGTTCTTTTCAAAAACCAGCTTGCCCCCTTCGGCAAAACCCGCCGCGTAAGATCGCAGCGCCCCCTGGACCCGGACATTGACGTAGTGATCCTCCCCGGTTAGGGCTTTGATTGTAAAAGACGCGGTATAGTCCCGCCAGTCGTGGCGGCCCGTGTACACCTCCCCAAAGTCCCCGCAGGAAAGGTGGGCGTATGCGTCCTCCAGATACCAAAGGCCCTTGAGCTTTGAAAACTGCCGGATCTCCCGGTGAAGGCCGGTCCAGAACTCCTCCCTGGTCTTGGAAAGGTCGATGCTGTAATCCGCCTGCCCGTCAAAATAGAGGTCGTCTATAAGGCAGCATAGTTCACCGCGATCAAAGAGTCCTTCCAGCGTATCAAAGACGAAACCCGCCTCATCAATGACCGCCCCTTCCATGGCGGGCAGCGTAAAGGAAAGCTCTGTCCATGTACCCTTTTCAAGGACCGCCTTTTCACCGGTAATAAGGGCGCCGCTTTCCGAATCGTGGGCGTAGAGGGCCGCCTGAACCGGTTTTCCGTAACCGGGAAGCATCACGCTGCCATGGATCGTCTGGCCCGGATAGAGGAGGGGCGAAAAGCTGGGATCGTAGCGGGAATCATCAAAATCCGCCGGGACATAGTGGGTCTTCTTGTAAACCAGAATCCGATCCGTAACGGTAAAAGCCGGGAGCGCGACATGGACCTTGAGGCTCCGTTTCCCCGTATGGGCGGCTTCACCGGTGTTGGCAAGCTTCGCCCGAAGATTCTCTTTTCCGTCCCCTGAACGAACCCGCATGGCATGGGTGGAACCGGGAAATTCAAAATGACAGGAGTCGATCCGGTCCGCGGCGATTTCCGCATAAGAATCCGGCAGTTGCTCCCCGGCGATGGCCCAGGCAAGTTTGGCGATATAAAGGGCCCCGTAGGGAATATCCATGATGTTCATGGAACCCAGGACGCCGGAACAGGCAAGAAAATCGTTTATGGGCTTCCGCCATTTCTCGTAATCGATCCCCTCAAGACCGCAGACCACCCCCATGATCGCCCCCACATTCCCCACGTTGCAGTCCGTGTCCCAGCCGCACATATTGGTAATAGTGATAGTCCGGGAAAAATCCCCTTCCCCGTAGAGAAGCCCCAGTATCATGACCGCGATATTGGGGATAATGTGGCAGTTCCCCGGATAGCGGTCGTAACCCCAGTGGGCGCGGATATACTCAAAACAGTCCCGCCAGTTCCTGGGATTTTTTTCATGGAAGTCCATCACCGCCCGGACAACTTTTGTGTATTCACAGTCACTGGGGATGTAGCTTAGGCCCTTTTCGATGATCGCCCGGATTCTCCGTTCCTCAAAGGCATGGGCAATACAGGAAGCCACAAAGATACCGCCGTAGATGCCATTCCCCCCGTGGGTAACTCCCGCGGCCTTTTCCGCATAGTCCGCCGCCAAATCCGGATTCCCCGGACACACAAGGCCCCAGGTATCAATAAAGATCTGCCCCCCTATCTGTTCGGCCACCGCGCTGCCGTTCTGCTCAATGCTGCCGGAACGGGGGGCGGGAATACCGCTGCGAAGGTTAAGATAGGCGGTGTGTTCGGTGGAAACGCCGTAGCCGCCCCACCAGAAAAACCCGTGTTCAAAGGGGGCGTAGTTAAGCAGGGCTTCCCCCACCGCCTGGGATGTCAGTTTGAATTTCCCCCCGCCTTCAGGCGAGACGTCCTCCAGGGCCCGCAGAAAAAAGAGAGGGCCGTTGCTGTCGTCATCCGCCGCAAAATTCCGGTAATCCGCCGGATAGTGGTCCAGTTCGCCGTAGATGTTTTTTATTTTGTCGTAGGGCCAGCCCTCGATGGGCGCCCCCAGCCTGATGCCGATTATCTTCCCCAGCCAACCGGCATAGATCCGTTCCAGGTACTCAGGTTTTAAGTGTGACATG
>JAIRNB010000365.1 GCA_031258265.1 Treponema sp.
AAAATAGTTTTGTTCCCTGTTTCATACAGATCATCCGCCCCGGATTCCCGGCAGCCTGCCGCACTTGCGGGTTTTATGCGCGAAGCGCGGCAAAGCGCTAAAGAGCATTACTGCTCCACGCAAACCGCAGATACTCCTCGATAAAGAGGTCAATATCCCCGTCCATTACCGCCTGAATATTTCCAACTTCCACCTTGGTCCGGTAATCCTTAACCATGGTGTAAGGCTGAAACACGTAGGAACGAATCTGGTTTCCCCAGGATATATCTTTTTTTTCCTGGGCAAAACGTTCATTATCCTTTTCCTTTTCCTGGCGGTAGTATTCGTAAAGCCGGGCCTTGAGCATGCTCATGGCGATCTGCCGGTTTTTGATCTGGCTCCGCTCATTCTGGCAGGCCACCACAATACCGGTGGGCAGGTGGGTAAAACGTACCGCCGAATCGGTTTTATTTACATGCTGGCCCCCGGCGCCCCCCGACCGGTAAGTATCCACCCGCAGGTCCTCGGGACGAATATCCACTTCGATGGTATCGTCAATAACGGGGAAAATATAAGCGCTGGCAAAACTAGTATGCCGCCGGGCGTTGGCGTCAAAGGGAGAGATCCGTACCAGCCGGTGGACCCCGCTTTCCCCCTTGAGGTAACCGTAGGCGTAGTCTCCGTCTATTCTGCAGGTGGCGGATTTTATCCCCCCCTCCGCTTCCAGCCGGTCTACTTCTTCCACGGTAAATCCCCTCCGTTCCGCCCAGCGCAGGTACATACGGTAGAGCATCTGCGACCAGTCGCAGGCTTCGGTCCCCCCGGCGCCGGAATGGATCGTGAGGAAGCAACCGTTCCGGTCCACCTCCCCCCCCATAAGTTCATAGACATTTTGCTTTTCATAACGGGCTAAAAGCCCCTTTAGTTCCGCCTCTATTCCCGGAGCCTCCGCCTCTTCCCCCGCCTCCCGGGCCAGGTCATGGAGGGCCCAAAGATCCTCGATCTCCCCGTGCAGGGCCTTCCAGGGCTCATAGCGGTTTTTCAGGGCCTTGAGTTCCCCCATGGCCTTTTCCGCCCCCGCCTGATCGTTCCAAAACCCCGGTTCCCCGGCCCTGGCTTCTATTTCCGCAATCCGTTCCCCCAGGGGTTTCTGTCCCGCCGCGGGCCGGTCAAAGACGCCTCCAAGTTTCGTCGATTTTGTTCCGCAGGGCCTCGATGGGGGCCCCCAATTCTAATAAAAGCATAATAACCCCTCTGTTTTCAGTCCCCTTTCAAAACTGAAGTTTTGAGGAAACCTCTCTATAAAAGATTACGAAAAAACAGATAAACTGTAAACCACCGGGGAGCCGATATTGTAGACAATGAGGAAAAGCGGCGTTCTAGTCTTTTGTTTTCTCCTTTTGGGGATTCTCCGGGGGCCCGGAGCCCAGGAAAGGGAAATTCCCGGAACCGTGATCAGCGGTCTGGAGGCGGTAACCCGGAACAACCTGGTCCGCCTTACCTGGAAGGATTCTTTAGCCGCCGCCGGGCCGGTTTATATTTACCGTTCTTCCCGGCCCTTTGAATCTTCTGTCTCCGCGGGGTCTTTTGGCGCACAAAGGCCGGTGGAAGTACCCTACGGGGTAGAATCCTATATTGACGATGTGGAAAGCGCCGGCAGGGTGTATTACTTTGTGGCCGCCAGCAGCGCCGCCGGGGACTTACATCTCCAGGTTATTCCCCAGCTCAACACCCTGGCCGTGGAAGTAGCGGGACCCCCCGCGGCGGTAACCGAGGTCCCCCAGCCCAGGGGTCCGGGGGGAATCTTTGGCCTGGAAATAAGGCAGGAAGGGGAAGGGGTGGTGATCCGCTACCAGACCAATTCCGGCGCCAATACCATGCTGTACCGCAGCGTCAAACCTATCACCCACACCACGGACCTTCTAAGCGCCGTTATCGTGCAGTCCGCCCTTGGTTCCCCCTTCACCGATTACCCGGTACCGGGAATCCCCTACTACTACGCGGTGATCTTTGAAGACGAACTGAGGCGGGGGAATGTGGGGATATATCCGGGCTACAACGCCACCACAAGGGCCGTGGAAATACAGGCGGAACGGGTGGGCCTGCCCAGGGCCGCTGAACTCCGGTCCCTTCCCCTGCCCCTCATGTCCCTGAACTACGCGGTTCCGGGGATCGACAATTTTTCCGAACTTAAAAACCCCATACCCTTGGGGCTCAATGCCGCCAAAGCCCTGGGAATCCTGCGCCGGGGCAAGGAAACGCCGGACCCGCCTCCCCGGGCAAGCAGGGCGTTCAGCCAGGACCTGGAGACCGATAAGCGGGGGGTTCCGGCGGAAAACCTGGCCCTCCGGGTCATCGTGCAGGGGCCCTTTGCTAAGGGGGATTGGGAAGCAAGCCGGCGGGAACTGGACCGTTACCTTTCCGGCCACCACAGCGTCATAAGTGAAGCCCGGGCCCGTTTTTACCGTGGACAGTGCCTGTACTTTTCCGGCGCCTGGCGGGAAGCTTTTTACGAATTCCTGCTTGTAAAAAGCTATTTCCCCGTGGAAATAAGCGAATGGCTGGATTCCTGCCTGGAAATACTGGTGAACCGCAGACTCTAGCAGCCTGTTGCACTTGTAGATTTTTTGCCCAGGCGCCTGTGGCGCCCTATATGCAAAAAATCACGATT
>JAIRNB010000394.1 GCA_031258265.1 Treponema sp.
TATATCAATGTGATGAACCACTTGTCCATCGACTGTGACTGCAGCAGTAATCCTGCTCCGCCGGAACTGGATGACATTGGTATCCTGGCTTCCCTGGACCCGGTGGCCCTGGACAGGGCCTGTGTAGACCAGATATACGCATCGGACACCAGGCGGAGCGCATCCCTGAGGCAACGGATCGAATCCCGCAATGGTACGCATATCCTGGATCACGCCGAAGCCCTGGGGCTGGGCAGCCAAAAATACGAACTGGTGATGATTAACAATTGATAAGGATCACCGGGGCTGCTGCCGATGCGGTCAAAGGGGAGTTTGTCTATTTTTGGTACTACTTCTCGGTTCAGTTTACCCAGATTGTCTGGTATTGGATCTTCGGAATGGCCCTGGGTTCCCTGATTTCCGTATTCGGGAAAGAAAAAATTCACCGTCTCTTTACCGCCATGGGGAAAAAGAGATTTGGCGCCGCCGGCGTGGTTCCCGCGTCGCTTTTGGGCATCGCTTCGCCCCTCTGTATGTATGGGACCATACCTATTGCCGCCTCCTTTGCGGAAAAGGGGATGGAAGAAGACTGGATCGCCGCCTTTATGATGAGTTCCATTCTGCTTAACCCCCAACTCCTTTTTTACAGCGCCGCCCTGGGGCCGGCGGCCCTGGTAATCCGCTTTGTTATCTGTTTCCTCTGCGGCGCGGCGGCGGGCCTTCTGGTCCGTTTCTTTTTCAAAGAAAGGAGTTTTTTTAGGTTCACCGGATTTAAAGAACCGGAAAACCGCGATACGGACCCTAATCCGCTGATGCGGTTTCTTAAAAATTTTTTCAGGAATTTCAGGGCCACCGGGCTGTACTTCCTTATGGGCGTGGTCCTGTCCGCCCTTTTTCAACGCTACGTTCCGCAAGAGGCCGCAGCGGCGCTGTTCGGCGGCAATCTGCGCGGTTTTGGGGTGCTGATGGCGGCGGCCATCGGGGTTCCCCTCTATGTCTGCGGCGGCGGCACTATCCCCCTGCTTATGACCTGGCTGGAAAACGGCATGGGCATGGGCTCCGCCGCGGCTTTTATGATCACCGGTCCCGCCACCAAGATCACCAACCTGGGGGCCGTCAAAATTGTGCTGGGCATGAAAAACTATGTCCTTTACCTGGCCTTCGCCGTACTTTTCGCGCTGGCAAGCGGATTAGTGATAGAGCTTGTTCCGAAATTCGGTTAGTAGCCATACCGGCCCGCCCGGCAGCCGCCTCATCGGCATAACCGGCATCGGTAAGAAGCAGTGCCTGCACCCGTTTCCGTTTCCCGGCGCTGTGCTTCCCCTTGTTCATGATGTCTTGAAGCTGTTCTTTTTCATCTTCCCTGAGCGTTACTTTGGATCTCTTCTTCTCCGGCATAGACTCCCTCCCCTTCGGTTTCTATGCCGGTCATTCTAAAACTATTACCCCCACAAATACTATCATGCCTGGCTGCTGGGAGTTTGCTGCGATTAAATCTGTAATTGGGCATATTCCCGGCTTTGCCGGGGACCGGAGGATCCCCGGATAATAAGCTGGGGTTTATACTCAATTTTGTAAATGCTGTTGGGGACAAGGCCGGAAAGCCGGTAGTTGATTTTTTTGTGGAGGATATCAAACGCGTCCCTGGCTTTATCACCGATAAAATGTTCAACGGTGGTTAAAGAAATATTCTTGAAGGCCGACGGGAATATATTATCAAAACCGCAGACAGAATAATCTTCGGGGATGTGGTATTTTTTTTCTGCCAGGGCGCTCAAAATGCCAAAGGCCACCATGTCATTAACGCCAATGAACGCGGTTATTTTCCGGTCTTGAAGGACTTTCATTGTCAATTCGTATCCCAGTTGAGATTCCGCGTTTGCGTCATGCAGACGCGCCGAAAAAGCCTCGTCCGCCGCCCGGACGACAAGGCTGCATTTTTCGCTGAAATTGTTTAATGCCAGCGTGACGCCTTCAAGACGGCGTTTCCTGGGAAGGCTGTTGAGGCCCAAGGGGGTTGAAATAAAAGCTATGTTCCGGTGCCCAAGGGAAAGCAAATATTCCGCCAGCATGGCGCCCGATTCCACACTGTTCAGCCCAATGGTATCAATACCGGTATCATCATTTTTGTCCCCGATAATAACTACCGGCATATTTTCAGCGATACGGGAAAGCGGCTCCAGTTTATAGGGCATAAAAGCGTAAATAATACCCAGGATAGGCATGGCGGAAAGAAAGGCCGTTACTTTCTCCGCCTCTTCATCGTTCCGGATGATATACACAAACAGATCGTAATTTACCTTTGCCGCTTCGGCCTTGATGATCTGCAGCAGGGCCGGGTAATAGGGATTCGCCAGGGTAGGAACCATCACCGCGATAAGCAGGGGACCGCTATTTCCCGGTTTTTTTGTTTTTGTTTGATAGTTCAATTCTGCCGCCGTTTCCAGGACCCGGCGGATTGTTTTTTCAGAAAAAGAAATGTTTTTCTTCCGGTTTAGAATCATAGATACGGTTGACTGGGAGACTCCGGCCTGCCGGGCAATATCGGTGGTGGTTATTTTTTTATTATTCATCCCTTTATCTCCAAATTATTACTAAATATTAGTAATATATTATACCTCTGATTGGCAAGAAGCAAGGTAATTTAACAGAATTTTAACAAAAAATTGCTTGACCGCTTATAAAAACCGCAATAGTCTCAAAATCAGTTGTTGTGTACACAATATTATTACTAATAATTTTATGAAGAGAGGGTAATTGCATGGAAAATGCTCATGTATCCGCGAAAAAGGGACTGCTTTGGTATGTTACCGCCGGTCCCATTGCTCTGGCGGCCCTGATGTTTTCTGTCTATGTGGGGCCGGGCTTTGCGTCAGGAACGTTGACCGTAGCTTACTTCCTGACAAAAGGCTCAATAGGTGTATTCATTGGTCCCATAATCCTGGGTGTCCTCACTTTCTTCTGGTGCCTGCTGACCTTTGAATTCAGCAGGGTGTACCGGCCCGCGAATTACCGGGAACAGTCCGACATGACATACCGGAATCCGGTTCTCCGCTGGCTTCTGGGATTATACGCGGATCTTATTACCAACCTGGGCCTTTTCTTGCTGATTGCCGTTATGGTCAATGGGGCCGCGAATTTACTGCAAAGCGTACTGGGAATTCCTATGCTGGCCGGTACTGTTCTTTTCGCGGCCTGTGTTCTGATAATCACCATGAGGGGAATTAAGCTGGTGGTCAAGGTCAGCTCGGCGCTGACGGTCTTTATTATCGCTATCATTGTTTATTTGGCCGTTGTCGGCATTGTTCCGGTCTGGGACAAAATAGCCGCCTTTGCGGGGGGCAATATTCCGCCGTCCGAGTTTGGGTTTTCTCCTGTCATGGCATGGGTGATAATCCTGGGTTTTACGGTCAGTTGGGTCTGCGGACGTCCGGCGGTTGTTCCCGCCTGCCTTGAAGGGTTGAGGAGACGCGCCGATGTACTCGCGGCTTCTGCCGCCACTGCGTTGTTTATGACTCTAGGGAACCTGGTCTTTACTATGGTGTTGTCCGCCGGTATGCCGGAGGTAACAAAAGAACCCATCCCGGTCCTCTACATGCTTGAAAATGTTTTGCGCGTATCTTCCGTCAGCCGCGTTCTGTATTTCGTTATCGCCCTTGCCGCCATGTTGAGTACGGGAATAGGGATGATCTACGGAACCGAAGTCCGGTTTCACAATCGTTTCAAAAAACTTATCAAGGTAAAAAACGATGTCCTTGTCAGATTGATTTTTAACGTTATCCTGATAAGCCTCTGTATGATTGTAAGCCGGTTCGGGATCATTGCCATCATCAACAGGGGCTATGTGCTGTTGACCACCCTGGCCGGTCCGTTAATGTTTTACATTTTGTTCTTCGCCATTCCCTGGCGCATGCTGCGGGACAAAAAGAACAAGGCCGGCCCCTATGCGGAAGAGGGCCCCGGGAACGGGTCCGCAGAACCACCGGCGGGCGGAAACTAACCATGGCATTTGTAAATACTGCGGTCTTTGTACCGGAAGCGGACATGAATGTTAATGTTACTATGGTTTTCCCCAATGACCGGAGGTGGAATCCCGGGGCGGGTGAAATAAAAGGGGTCATCACCCTGCTACATGGCGCTTATGGCTGCGGAGAAGACTGGTTCAGGCTTACCGCCGCGGGCCGCTATGCCTATGATACCGGCTACCTGCTGGTATGCCCAAGTACGGGCAACTCATTTTACCATAACATGACCTACGGTCCACCCTGGTTTGATATTCTTACCGGACATCTGCCCAGGGAACTGCATAAAATTTTTAAGATACCCGCGGACAGGGAAGTAAACCACATAGCTGGTCTTTCCATGGGGGGCTATGGGGCCATGCGTATAGGACTTGCGTTTCCCGATCGGTATGCCACCATCGGCGCGTTTTCCGGGCCCATGGATCTGGCCCTGGCGGCGGCAATGTCAGTCAATGTTCCCGAGGGGCGGGCGCTACTGGCCCCTGTCCTCGGCGAAAACCTTGCCGTCCCCGGGGATGCGGATCTGCTCAAGGCGGCGGTGAAAGGGGCAGAAAGATCCCGCGCCCTGGGGCAGCGGATCTTTATGACCTGCGGCAGGCAGGATGATCTTTCACACCGCATCCATACTCAAAACCGGAATTTCCTGGAGGCGGTAAAAAACACCCCCCTTGATATTACATACCGGGAATGGGATGGCCTCCATGAATGGCATGTTTGGGACAGAAGCCTGGCGGAGTATATTGGCTTCATAGAAAAAAATGATTATGGTATACAGCAACGCGGGAATTGGCGGGCTGAAGAACAGGGGTAAACGGGAAAGTTATGTTGAAAATTGTTTTTTCCGAACTCGCTTTTCTGGGGAAGCCGGTCCTGCAAAATGTCCGTGATTTAATGCGGGCCGGCTGCCCGAACATTGAATTAATGACCGACGGCGATGGCTGGGATGACCTTGACGGCCGGTGGGATGCTCTGGTGGCGGAGCTGCCCAAAACCGGAGCGTCTTTTAGCCTGCACCCCCCCGCATGGGACATTAACCTGACCAGCCCGCTGGGGGAACTGCGGGACGCCGCCTATGCCCTGCATGAAAAATCAATTGAATTTGCCCATAAAATCGGAGCCTCCTATGTGGTACTCCATCCGGGCTTTTGTAATTCTTCCGCCTTTGATAAAAGCAGGGCCCGCGGCCTGGCGCGGGAGACAGCCGAAAAACTTGCCGTAAAAGCGAAATCCCTGGATCTGCGTCTGGCCTTTGAAAATGTCGGTTACCACGGTTCTTCCCTTTATACCGGGGAAGAGTTCTGCCATGCCCTAGACGGGCTGGACGAAACCCTTGGCTACCTTATCGATACGGGACACGCCCATCTCAATCACTGGGATGTACCGGCCCTGATTGACCGCTTGAAAGACAGGCTTATCGGTATTCATCTTCACGACAATAATGCCGAGGCGGACAGACACCTTCCCGTTTACGAGGGCAGTTT
>JAIRNB010000189.1 GCA_031258265.1 Treponema sp.
TCCGAGGTTCCCCTGGACGGGGACGATCTGCCCCACTCGGTGTTTACCCGGAAGAAGAAGTACCGTTTCGACTTCCTCGAGGAAGACCGGGGGAAGACGGTGTACTTCTGCCTGCGCTACGAGAACAGCAAGGGGGAAGTGGGGCCTTGGGGGTCTGTGATTCAGGCTATTATTCCTTAACGGAATAATAGCCTGAATCACCTGGAGTTTGGCGTAGTAAGAGCCATTAAACCCTGAAGTCTTCAGGGATATGGGCACCGTCCTTCATAGCGGTGTGAATATGTTTTTGGAGGATAAAGATGAAAAAGATGAGTTGTATCTTGGGTGGCATTCTTTTGGCTGGGATGCTGATTGCCGCTTGTGCTTCCGGCGCGGTTTCCGCTTCCGGCGGAAGGTCCGGGAGCGGGAATTTCCTTTCCACCGTAGCCTGGGACGCGGAGTACGATGTTGTTGTCGTGGGGTACGGCATGTCCGGAGCCGTCACGGCCATCCAGGCAGCGGAGTCCGGCGCCAAGGTGCTCCTTTTGGAAAAGGCGGCCCAGGGGCAGGAGGGCGGAAACAGCCGCGTTGCCGGGAATGGGATGCTTTACGTTGATCCTGAGGACCGCGACGGGGCCATAGACTATTTCAAACGGATACGGGGGAAGTATACCACCCCGGAAGATGATGTGATTGCCGCGTTTACCGATATGATCATCTCCAACAGGGATTGGGCAAAAGCGCTGGGCGGCAATCCGGTATCCATGAATAGGGGGATAGGGGAATTTCGGGACATAGAAGGCTGGGATTTGATGAATGCCTGGTCTATCGATGGCATAATCTGGAATGCCGGGACCTATAAATGGCTTCAATCTGTTATAGATGAACATTCCAGTTCCATTGACGTGTGGTTCAGCGCCCCCGGCAAAGAGTTGATTCAGGACCCTCAAACCAAAATTATCCACGGGGTTCTGGCGGAGGTTGACGGAAAACAGTACCGGATCAGGGCAAAAAACGGGGTGGTCCTCTGTACCGGGGGGTTTGAAAATAACCAGCAGATGATCCAGGATTTTTACCAGATGCCCTATGCCTACTCCAAAGGGGCTCTCTACAATACCGGGGACGGTATCAAAATGGCCTGGGCCGTAGGGGCGGATCTCTGGCACATGGGCAATATCGCCGGACCTGACCTTAACGCCATTGATAAGCGGATAGGACGGTCCTATGGCTACGCGATTCAGGGGCAAAATCCCATGCGTGCTATGTCTACCCAATTTACCCTGAACAGCGCTATCTTTGTGGGTCCCGATGGAACCCGCTTTGTTGATGAGTCAGTTATGCCCGGCCACGGCTTTATCAACTACCACGGGATGAAACTGCGTATGCCTGTTCCGCTTCCCGCTTATTGTGTGTTTGATTCTGCCGCCTTCAATATTCCTATTTACGATGCCTGGAGTGATGATAAATCCAAGGAACTGGCTGAAGGCATTATTATCCAGGCCAATACCCTGGACGAGCTGGCCCGGAAACTGGGTCTCCCCGCGGGGAGCCTTGCCTCCACGGTGGCCCAGTACAATCAGTTCTGCGCTGGCGGCAACGATATCCACTTTGGCCGGAACAAAGATCACCTGGTTCCCCTCAGCTCTACCGGTCCTTACTATGCCTTTGAGGTGGCGCCTACCTTTACCAACACCCAGGGCGGTCCCCGGCGGGATGCCCAGGGCCGGATCGTCGGAATTAACGGTGAGCCTATTCCCCATCTTTACAGCGCGGGCGAGTTAGGTTCAATCTGGGGGGACATCTACCAGGGGGCGGGAAATTTGGCGGAATGTTTTGCCTTTGGCCGTATCTCCGGGACCAACGCCGCCGCGGTCAAAAACGACGTATTCCAGGATTCGGTCCTGCGGGGAAAAACCCCGGTTAATTTTAAGTACATCAAAACAACGCCTTCCTACACGACAGGACCAAATGAATATATAGGCGTGGGTTCCGGCATCGGGGGAGAGTTGATTGTTAAAGTTACTCTGGACGGGACCAGAATTGGAAGCATACAAATGCTTAAAATCAATGAAAGCGTGGGTATCAGCGATAAAGCGGTGGAACGTATTCCCGCCGCCATTATCCGCTCCCAGTCTACTACGGTTGATGTTGTTACCGGCGCTACCACAACCAGCCGGGCCATCATGGCCGCCGTAGAGGACGCCTTGAGTAAGGCGAGATAAAAAGCGGTCCCGGGTTTTCTGTAAACCCGGGGTAACGCGGTGGTTTATTTAGCGCAACAACGCCGGGCCTGCCTTTTCCGGCGTTAATGCTTCTTCCCTTTTCTGTTATTTGCCCTTCCTGCCCGCCGGGGTTTCACCTGGGCAAGTTCCTGAACTCCCCGGATAAATTTTTCATCCCGGGCAATCTCTTTTATTGAAGCCGGAAGCCTATAGGTCCAATTGAAGCCGGAAGCGGTTCCCGGAATGTTGATCCGTTCCGATGCCGGGTCCGGGGCATACCATTTGGGAGAAAGATGGAGCAGATCCTGGATTTGGAAGACCCGGAACCGGGATACGGCGGCGGCGACCTGTTTCAGGATGGCCTTGGCTACACCGGGGTTATAAACCGGCACCAGGGAAGGAACGCCGATAAAGGCGGCAAATTGGCCCTGATCCGCTTCCCGCTCCCACCATTCCCGCAGGCAGGAACTGTCATGTACCGCAGGGGTACAGACGCTCAGTTCAGGATAATCCTTAAAGGGTACATAGGGTTGTTGCTCCTTATCCCAGACCCGGAACCAGCGAACCACCCGGAGCCCCAGAATCTTGAGTTTGGCAAGCACCCTGGGTACACAGTCCGGAACCGCCCCGAGGTCTTCGGCGCAAGGCAGCATGGGGGAAGACGCGATGAGTACCGAAAGGAGTTTTTCCCCTTCCCGCTCCCAGATTTTTTCCGCTTCCAGCCGCTTTTTCTCCAGCAGTTCTTCCAGCTTTTCCTTTTCCGCTTCCGAAAGAGACCCATAAGCCCTGGAATCGCGGCCAAACCAGGCGGGGAAGAAACGGCCCTTTTGGTATTCAATGAAAATCCGGTTCTGCCAGGCCCGGACCAGGTATTGCTGGGCCGAAGGATGCAGGTTCAGGCCGCAAATATCCCTTTCTCCCTTGATACTGTCCTTAAAGAGCCAAAGTTCCTCATCACCGATACGATCCAGAACTTCATTGAAGATTCTTTGTCCTTCCTGATCGATACGGCCCTGATCATGGATCTCCTGGAGGGCATTCCAGATTTCGCCGGAAGGGACATGGGGCCGGGATGCCCAACGAATCCGGCTTTCGTCAAAGCCCAGGGCGGCCAGATCCTTGACGGTGATGGGACTGTAGGGGATATAACAGCCCAGGGCGGCGGAATTATCCTTCCGGCTGGAAGCCCAAATGCGGAAAAAGCCGAGTACATGGTCAATGCGATAGGCTTGATAATATTTACCCGCCGCCTGTAAACGGTTCCGCCACCAGGAGTAGTCGTCCCTGGCCTGAGCCTGCCAGTCGTAGATCGGAAAGCCCCAATTTTGCCCGGCGGGACTGTACATATCCGGCGGCGCTCCGGCGGAAAAATCCAAATTAAAGAATTCGTTGTGGGCCCATACATCGCAGGAATCTTCGTTCATGAGAATAGGCAGATCCCCTTCCAGGATTATGCCTGCTTTGGCAATAGCCGACGCAGCCTTATTAAACTGGGCGTCCAGAGCCGCCTGAAGCCAGGCCCAGAATAGATGTTCGCTCCGGAGTTTTGTGTCGTTCCAAAGGGCATCAATATCCCTGGGACTCACCTTCCGGTGGCTGGGCCACTCTTTCCAGCTTTTTTCGTTATTGGTTTCTTTAAGCCGCCGAAAAACCGCATATGCTTTGACCCAGGGGTTTGCATCAATCCAGGCCCCCAGGGACTGTCCGGCTTGGGCCTTGACGGCGATTTCTTTTTCATGGATCGCATAGATTTCACGGAGTAGTTCCATCTTTGCCTGGATAATGCGAAGGTAGGGAAAGCGGAGCTCCTTTTCGAATTCCACGCCTATCGCCTTGATCTTATCAAGAATTCCTGGAATTTTGGCGGTTTCCGGCAGATCCGAAAGGCGCAGGTACAGGGGATGCAGGCCAAAAGCGGTCAGCGCGCTGTAGGGAGAACTCTCGTATCCGGTGTCATTGACCGGCAGGAGTTGAATAAGGCCGATACCCATTTTTCCGCAGAGTTCGGCAAATTCGGTCAAATCGGGGAATTCTCCGACCCCAAAATTTCCGGTTCCCCGCAGGGCCCCTACCGGAGCGACCACCCCGACCCGCCGCCTCGTGGAATCCGGGGCGGAACCCCGCAACGAAGCTCCTGGTTTTTCCTGAACTTTACCCATACTATCCTACCTTTGTTTAGGCTGTTTATAATAAGTATTATGTATAAACCGCTTAAAGGAAAGAGAGTAAATAATTTTTTAGCGGTTGTTGTTCAGAAACTGAAGTTTCTGAACAACTCTATTGCCAAGGATTAAATTATATGCTTCAATATAGAGGTAATGCATTCGGGGTTCAAT
>JAIRNB010000192.1 GCA_031258265.1 Treponema sp.
TAGCGTCCCGGTAAGTCCGGCACCCAGTTCCCTTGATTCCCCAAGTTGCGTCATGACGCAGGCAGGACGCCCCCAGGATTCCCGCAATGTCCACGGCCTTTTTGATCCGTTCCGCCTCCACACTGCTGTTCCCCCCCGAACCGTTCAGAAAATCGGCGCTTACCGCATAACAGGTGATCGATAAACCCGCCTTATCGCAGGCGTTTCTCAGTTCTCCGGCAAAACCGGGAAGATCCTTCCCCTCCGGGGGGTTCAGCTCAATAAATTCAATAGCGCTGTAGCCAATCTCTTTGGCCCGGCTTATGGCGTCAAAGAGGGTAAATCCCCCATTCTTAATGAGTTTTGAAAAACTGTAGGCGCTGATTCCTATCTTCATTGTGTTCCTCCTGCCGTTCTTTTTATTTTACGGGATTAAGATTTATATTTCAAAATCCTTGACGGCCGGGGCGGTAAAGGGGGGTAAAAAAAAGCAGTTTCGTAGGCCGCAGGCCGAAAAACTGCCAAAGTTTCGGCAAAACCAACCGGATTTTACAAGGGGTTCAATTTGCTATTGTATTTTTTTTCCCCAACTTGTAGAATACGGAATGGTCTTTGCCGCCGCATACAGTCCTGTCTCTCTTTTTACCCTGATTGACGGTGATCCGCGGGGCAGTTACCCCCCCAGGGGCGCATATACTTAAAAATAACCCGCCGCAGGCGGGAGTCTTATCTAAATCCGCCGCCGGACGTTTCAGGGCAGGGATCGAAGGCCCTGCGCGGTGGAGACGCTTTACCATACGTCCAATACCCCAGGCAAAGTTCCATACCGGTTAAGCGGTATGGGGGCGCAGAAAATATTGCCGTTTAACAGCGGCTGTCGGCGGACACTAAACGTATATTTTTACTGTACGAAGGAGTGCAATGTGAAAACAGTTCTTTTTGGATGCATGGGCGCAGCCCTTGTCTTTCTCTTTGGCTCGTGTGTGACCGCCACCCCCTCTGTTGATTCCTCAACCATGAATATCGCCAATCCCGATATATCCATTGCGCCGTTAACGCCGGAGGATTATACGGTCCTGGGAACCGTTTCGGGAAGCGGCAAAGTGTCATTCAATTCGGGTACGGGAGAATACACCGGGGATACGCTAAAATATGGTTCCCTTGGGGGACTTGGTTCTATAGGGCATATCAACACTGTAACAACCTCGAGTGGTCCGTTTGGTCTTTTCCAGTCTACGCAGAACGTAGTCAATACGCCCTCCAATTCCCGCGAAATGGCGATTGGCAACGCCACCTATGCGTTAATCGAACAGGCGAAGGCCCTGAACGCCGACGCGGTGATCTTTGTGACAACGGCGGTCGAATCAACAGGCGACGCGAGCGCAAAGACCACGACGACAACCGCGACAGTCAAAGGGACCGCCATCAAATTAAAGTAGGAGTTTGTTGCGCTTTGCGCCTAAAATGGTATAAATATTCACATCAGTGAATATTTATACCTTACAAACTCCAAGCAAACCACAGGTTTGCAAAGCTGCCCAATAATTGTAATTTTTTGCCCAGGCGCCTGTGGCGCCCTTTATGCAAAAAATCTACAAGTGCAACAGGCTGCTAGCCCACGGGTTTGCAGCTCCAAAGCCAGACTCCGAAACTGGGGAATATCCAGATTTTCGGGCCGCTCCTCCGGTCTAATTCCCGAAGCCTCCAGGGCCGCCATAGCCAGATCTTTAGGGGACCGTTCTTTTACCATACCATAAGACGCCACAAAAGAGCACAGGGAATTCTTAACTGTTTTCCGGCGCTTGGAAAAGAGCTGCCGTACCAGAGGATAAAACAGGGGGAGAGGGGGAAGGGACAGGGCCTCGTCCCGGAGATCAAGCCTTAGACCCAGAGAGTCAACCCGGGGAGAGGGATAGAAGGAGGCCCCCCCCATGGTCATGAGGGCTTTTACTTTGTAGACCCCGGCGATAAGCACCGAAAAAGAAGAATAATCATCCTGGCCGGGACGGGCGATCATCCGCCGCCCCACTTCCCTTTGAACCGTTACTACCAAACGCCGAAAAAAACGTTTCCCCTCGATAAAATTTCCCAAAAGGACCGCGGCGATATTGTAAGGCAGATTCCCCAGAAGGTAGGGGGCCGCCTTTTCCCCTTTCCAGGTTTTGAGGACATCCCCGGAAACCAGGGTAAAGTCCGGCCGGCCGCCAAATTCTTCCCGTAGGTACAGGGTAAAGCCCGGATCAATCTCGAAACCCCTGACTACGGCCCCCGCCGCCAGGAGTTCCCAGGTCATGGCCCCCAGGCCGGGACCTATTTCCCAGACATCATCCCCCGGCGAAAGTTCCAGGGCTTCGACAAGCCTTGTCCGGAAAGCGGGGTTGATCAAAAAATTCTGTCCCAGTTTTTTACGCATCCCAAGCCCCCGCTCATCTAGGAAGGCCCTTAATGAGGCGGGGGAATCGTAGTTAAGGCTGCCTGTCATGGGTCAAATAGGGCGTTAAGGAAGGGGCGGAATCCGGCTTACCGCAAGCCTGCGCCTTTCCGCAAAGATAAAGATCAAAACCGCCAGGAAGACTGAAAAGATCAGTATCCCGGCCCCGAAGCCAAAGGCCCCGGCGGGATTTTCCAGGATAATCCCCGGGGCCCGGGAGGAAAGGGCCGCCAGTTTTTCCAGGACCGTGTAAAGCAGGGAAAGGGCCATTCCCAGATACCGGGCCAGGAAGGGAAAGACCAGATCGAAGGCAAGGTAGCCGATGGAAAGGATCATAAACAGGGTTGTCAGCGGAACTATCACCAGACCCGTCAGGATTCCCGCCGGCCGCAGCGAGGCAAAAGCGGCGGCGCTTATGAAAGAGGTGGCAACGAAAGCCCCTGAAGACGCGGCGAGGGGATCCAAAAGGGGCCGGGGAATCTTTCCCCGGAACAAGCCGGCTATCTTTGAACCAATGCGGAGAATCCCCCACAGGGCCAGGTAAGACAAAATAAAGGAAATTGAAGTTCCCGATTCCGGGCGGATCAGAATTTGGATGAGAAAGGCGAGGCTCAAAAGCGAAGCGGGATTCCCCGCCAGGGAGAAGATCAGCGCCACGGCCCCCAGGAGGTACATGATCGCCGCCCGATCCAGGGAAGGCTGGGAACCTACGAGGAACACATAAGCCAGGATAAAAAAAGCCCCCAGGACAGCCGCCCCCCTTAGGCCCAGGGGAGGCTTGAAAATAAGGGCGATAAGGGCGGAAAGGACCGCCAAATGCATTCCCGACAGGGCAAGGACATGGGAAATTCCCGCTTCCCGGTAGGAACGGGCCAGGGTGGAATCCAGGTTATCCCGGACCCCTAAAAGCAGGGCCAGGGAAAGACTCCCCCAGGAGGAATTGTCCCGGCGGCTAAACCGGGATACCAGGTTTCTCCGAAGGCCGGTACGAAACCGTTCCAGGGGCGGCGCGGGGGAAATGATATGAACAGCCGCAGCCCGAAACAAACCGGGGCCCCCTTCCCCGGACCGGGGCGGAAGAAAATTTCCCTCCAGGTATACCCTGCTTTTTCTGCCGAATTCTTTTAGTTCCTCCAGACGGCCGCCGGGAAAAATCACCGTTACCCGGCCCCGGGCGGAACTTCTTACCTTGGGATTGCCGGTTCCCCAGCTCCGTTCAAGTTTAAGGGCGGCCATGCCGTTCCCCCCGGAAAGGGCCCGGGGATCTTCCAGCACCAGCCCCTCCAGGGCGCCGATCTGTTCTTCCGGCAGCCCCAAAGCCGGCCTCCCGGGGAGGCCCAGCCCCAAAGCGGCGCCAAGGGCAAGGCCCAGGGCAAATGAAGCGCCCAGAATGCGGATATGACGGGAAGAACGTCCCGTCAAAACGAAGGGGGGTCCCAGGGCCAGAAAGACGGACCACAGTATTACCGCGGCAAAGGCCCAGGAAACGGCGGCGCCGGGAAACAAAGGATGATCCAGGGAATTAAAAAAATAAAGTCCATAGAAAGAAAGGACAGTTCCCGCGCTTAAAGCCGAAAGGGGGAACGGGTATTTTAGTTTTACCATTTAAGATTGTTCAGGGCCTCCCTGGACGCAGCCTTGACGCTTTCGGAGTAATCCAAATAGGCAACATAATGAAGATTGTCAAAGGCGATTTTATTCCTCATTTCACCAAGGGCCTTAATCACTCCCAGGACCAGGGCCTCATCATTTTCGTTAAAGGTCCCGTCTTTTTTTGCCCGTTCAAACTGGGAATTAAGATAACCCAGCTCCAGGGAAAGGGCCTGGGCTCCATTGGGGCTATTCATCGCCGAAAGGCAGCTTATTACCTCCAGAAGCCGGTCCCGGTGCCGGTTTATCTTATTCTCCTGGTACTCCCCCTGGACCCGGTAGAAATACTGCAGTACCGTTGTATCGGCGCCGGTCCATTTAAGATCCGTCAGCGTCCGGATCGCCAGGGTACAAAGGCTTGTCAAGGCGGATTCATAACCGGCGGGAAAACTCTCCTCCATGCCGATTTCCAGGGCGGTTTGGGCAAAGGCGCCCTTTTCCGCATCGTCCATGCGGGAGCTGGAAACGGCCGCCCGGAAAACCGCCAGTTTTTCTACGGGGGGATTTTTCCGCAGTATCTCCGTCAGACTCCCTGCCAAATCCACGGGAAGACCTTCCAGGGCCAGGACCGCCTGCGCCGTCACCGCTTCGGGATAACCCGATGTGAGGACGGCAAAAAGCACGGGAAAGGAACTCTCCTCCCCCAGCGCGCCCAGGGCGTTTATGCAGGCGGAGATGGTAGACATATCAATGTCCATGCCGGAACGGTACAGGCTGTTCTGATTCGCCAAAAATTGGTTAAGGTTTTCCGATACATGGCTGTTTCCCTTTCCCAGAATAGCCAGGGCGTCCAGGGCGGCGATTCTGGCCTGGGAATCCCGGAAACTGGTAAAAATTTTCCACAAGGTGTCAATACTTTGGGTATGGCCGCTGTTTCCGGCCCCCCGGGCGGCAATAACCGTCAGGTTGTTAAGGTCCGAATCCCCCCGCAGGATTTCCGCGTTTTGCAGGGAAAAAACCAGGGCGTCCTCGTATAGCCGGCCGATGAATTCCGAAGCCCGTTCATCGGTGGCGGCATCCAGCAAAACCCCTACCTTGGTGGAAAGGCTGGCCCGCATGAAATTCCGCTGATACGAGTAGAGAATAGAATCCTGGGCCCCGGCGGCCGGCCCCAGGGAAAAGAAAAAACACAGGATTGCTGTTACCTGTAATACCGTCTTAACAGCGGAAGGCGGGAAATGGGGCCCCGCCAATTCCGCCGAATTTGTTTTTTTACCGGAATTGACGGCCAAAAACCCGTCTGAGCGGGAGAGGCCGCGCGGCGCGGAGGACATAAACCCGGCATCCGGCCTGACAAAAAGAAAAATCACAGAATACCTCCCTCCGGGGGAAATGGAATGAGGGGCGGCTCGCCGCCCAGGACCGGATCGGCGGCCAGGGGAA
>JAIRNB010000287.1 GCA_031258265.1 Treponema sp.
GGAAAATCCGGACGATTCGGAGATTTCCCTGGTGGACCTTTCCGATGACGATCTTAATATGGGGCTTCCCGTGGAAACCGGCCCCGCCGCCCTTGATACGGCGGGAGAGGATACGGAGGGCGGAGAAACCGGCGAATTTTCCCTGGGGGACGGGGAAATAATTCTGGAAGAAGAACCTGTGGAAGGGGCCGAAGATTCTAACAGCGATAACGAACCGGATATTTCCCTGGATCTGTCTTTTTCCGGTGAAGATTCCGGCGAAGAAATTTCCCTGGGGGATTTTGAGGAAGAGGCCCTGGACTTGAGCAACGCTGTCATTGATGAACCGGATTTGGGGGTGGATCTTAAGGAAAATCCCGTTCAGGAACCTGTTTTTGATGATTTTGCTTCGCTTGACGGAAGCCTTGATAAAAATGACGGGGAACTTTCCCTGGAATCCTCCGGGGAAGCTCCCGCAGAGGCCCTGGAAGAACAGGATTTTCCACCCCTGGGGGAACCGGGGGAAATTGAAGAAATTAGCGGTGAAGCGGAAATTTCCGGCGGGGAAGGCGAGGATATTTCCCCCGCCGGAGGGAACATCTCCAGGGGGGAGGATCTGGACCAGATTATCCCCGACGGCTTTGTCGTTGAAGAACTGGATGACGAGGGGGCCGATTTCGGCGGCCTGGAAGAGGGGCTGGACGAAATTCCGGAGGCCGTCGAACTGCCGGGGGAAGAAGCCGGGGCGGTGAGGGCGGGGATTGAAGCCCCGGATGAACCTGAACTTTCCACCCTGCCGGGGAATTTTAAGAGCGAGCTTAAACAGGTCCTTTCTTACATGGATCAACTGCTGGAATCCCTGCCGGAAGAAAAAATCGAGGAATTCGCCAAGTCGGAATATTTTGATACCTACAAAAAACTCTTCAAGGAATTGGGGTTGGCATAAATGGGGCTTTTGAGCAAAGCCACGGAGAAAAATCAAAATTTGGCTAAAGGGACGGCTGAAAGCCTTAACCGGGAAGAACAGGAATCGTTTCAGGGGGAAATACCGGTTCCCCCTGAATACAAGGCCGCCGACAGGCTTCCGGGGGAATTGAAAAACGAAATTATCCGGCATTGCAACACCTTTACATCGGTTCACGGTATAATTCTTTCGTACCCTAAAAATTACAATGAGAAAAAAGAAGGCGAATCCTTTATCCGGCAGTTGAACCGTATAATTTCCGCCCTGGGTACGGCGGTTCCCCTTTCTCCCCGCTACAGTTTGGTACTTTTTTCAAATACTATTGACCGGGAGCTTTTGGCCCACCGGCTCTCCAGGACCCTGGAAACGGAAACCCCCGTAGTTTTTCAGTCGGACAATGTGGCGTCGGTGGTGGAATATATCCGGCCCTTCCTGTGAGATCCCTCCATTCCCGCTATGATCCCCAGGGTGAAGCTGAACGGTACCTGGCCGCCATCCCTATCCCCCCCGAAACCCGCTGTTTTATCTTAATTGAACCCGGCTTGGGTTACATGATCCCCGTCCTGGCCCGGCGTTTTCCGGGGGCCCGGATCATCGCCCTCCATGCTGCCTCCCCCGCGGAAGGGGATCTCCCGGCGGAGCAAAACGGTAAAGCTGTCCATTGGGACCCAAGCCTCCGCCTGAGCCTGGAGGATTTTCTGGAGGGGGAACTGGAAGAAGCGGGGCAAGGGGGGCTTTCCGGGGGGGAACCGGTACGGATCATCGAATGGCGGCCCGCCCTGGACCGTTATGGGAAATCCTATGCGGATCTCCTGGCCGCCGCCGCCGCCGTTATCCGGCGTTTTGACGCGGGGCGCCGTACCCTGCGGGCTTTTGGCCGCCGCTGGTTCCGCAATTTTTTCAGGAATCTTTCCCTGCTCCACAGTTTTCCCGTCTACCGGAAACTGGGGGTCCCGGTTCTGATCACCGGCGCGGGGCCCTCCCTGGAGGAGAGTCTCCCCCTTATTAAAAAAATCCGGGAACAGGGGGGCTGTTTTATCATCGCCGCCTCTTCTTCTTTTATGGCCCTGCTTAACCGGGGAATTGTCCCGGACCTTGTTCTGAGTACCGACGGCGGGTCCTGGGCCCTGCTTCACCTTTACGAACTGTTCCGGGCGGGTCCGGGCGGGGCCCCCTTCGCTATGGCCGCGGCCTTCAGCGCCGCCCTTCCCTCCCAATGCGGCGATCTCCCCATCCTGGGGATCAGCGACGGCAGCCTGTGGCAGGGTTTTATCCTGCGGGCCCTGGGCGTCCCCCATCTGGTCCTCCCCCAGCGGGGGACCGTCACCGCCACGGCGCTGGACCTGGCCTTCGCCCTGGGCCCGGAAAGGGTCTGTATCGCCGGTATGGACCTGGATATTCAGGATATTCGCAGCCACTGCCGGCCTTACAGCTTCGACCGGCTCCTGTGGGAAGGGGCCTCCCGGTTTCACAGCGGATACAGCCGGCTTTTTTCCCGCTGTTTCGCCATGAAGGAAGGGGGAAGCTACCGGGTCTATGCCGAGTGGTTTGCCGCCCAGCTTGCCTCCTACCCCGGAAGGCTTTACAGCCTGGGAAAGAACAACCCCCTTTTTGCCGGCCTTCCCAGGGCCATATCCGGGATGCCGGCGGGGGGGCCCGGCGGGGAGTACCTGATCCGGCGGGCCCCCGTTGGGATCACCGCGGCGGCGGCCCTGGACCTTCTTAAAACCGGCCTGGAAAACCCGAAAACCGGCCCCTCCCTCCAAGGGGAACTGGGCCCCCTGCTCCTCCCCGGTGAAAAAAACGCCGGGCCTGGGGAGCTTTGGGAGGCGGCCCGTTCCCTGGTCCCCGGCGGGGGGGCCCGTGGCTGATCCCCAATCGATCTTCCAGGGGAACATCCGTTCCCTCGGTCTCCGGGACAGGGAGCTGGCGGAGCGGCTTACGGGGATGCGGCCCGATTTTTCCGCCCTGGTCCATTACCGCTTCCTGGAAGCCCGGAACGGAGACCCCATACCCGCCATAACCGGGGACCGGGGGGCTTCCCAGGCCAGGCCCCTCCATTCCCTTATGGACCCCCGGCGGGAGGGAGAAAGGCTTGTCTCCACATTGCATGACGAGGATTTCCTTATCTTCCTGGGTATGGGGGGGGCCTACCATATTGAAGCGGCTCTGAAAAGGCCGGAGACAGCACAGGTCATTGTCGTTGAATCCGGCCTCCGGGGCCTGGCGGAACTGCTTGGCCTTCGGGACCTGGGAGCCCTCCTGGGGGACCCCAGGATGCAGATTCTGGCCGACCCCCCTCCCGGCGCGCTGGAGGACCTGATTCCCCGCCGTTACCTTCCCGCCCTTTCCGGGGCCATAAGAGTCCTGCCCCTGCGGCCCAGAGTAGAGGTGGCGGCGGGGATTTTCGAGGCGGCGGCGGCGGAAATACGGGCGGCTCTCGACCATATTTCTTCGGATTATTCGGTGCAGGCCCATTTTGGAAGCAGGATGTTCAGGAACATCCTGCGAAATACCCTGAAGGCGGGGGAGGGTACCGGGGAAAAAGCCCTTCCCCGGATAAGCCGGGCGGCGATCTGCGCCGCCGGGCCCTCCCTGGACCAGGAACTCCCCCGCCTGGCCAAATCCAGGGGGAGGGGGGAAACTTTTCTTATCGCCACGGATACCAGCCTTCCCGCCCTGTTAAGCGCCGCCCTGGAACCGGAGGCGGTGGTTTCTATCGACTGCCAGCATATCAGCTACCGCCACTTTATCCCCCCTCCCCGGTCCGGGGCCCCGGAGAGGACCCTCCCCCTGCGGATTCCCCTGTTCCTGGACCTGGCAAGCCCGCCCCTCCTCTCCTTCCTTACGGAACGGCCGGTTTTTTTCTCCGGCGGCCATCCCCTGGCGGACTACATCTCCTCCCGCTGGCGGCCCTTTCCCGCCATCGACAGTTCCGGGGGCAATGTTACCTATGCGGCGGTCTCCCTGGCGGAGTCCCTGGGGGCCGGGGAAATAGAACTTTACGGGGCGGATTTTTCCTACCCCCAGGGCAGGACCTATGCCAGGGGGACCTATATCTTCCCCTACTTTGAAATTCGCCAACACCGCCTCTGTCCCCTGGAGGCCCTTTTTTCAAATTTTCTCTACCGCAGCCCCCTGGAAAAAAAAGCCCCCCCCCAAACTACCGAAGCCCGGCATTCTAACGAAACCTGGCGTTCTACCGAAACCCGGCGTTCTAACGAAGCCCAGAATTCTATCGAAGCCTGGTATTACGAGACGGAAACCCTGGTCCGCTACCGGGAGGCCCTGGAGGCTAAGGGAGAACGGATGGGGGCCCTCCTGCTCCCCGCCGGAGGAACCCCCTTCCGGGTAAATTCCCGTCCCCGGGCCGGAATAAGGCCCCCGCGGATGATCTCCCCCCCGGTTCCGGCCCGCTCCGCCGGGGACTTCCTTGCCGGTTACCGGGAAAAGATCCGCTCCCTTCCCCCCGTGAAATCCCGTTCCGCGGCGGATTACCCGGCGGGCCTTGGGGACGAAGAACGGCAGATTCTCGCCACCCTCCTCCCCCTGGCGGCGGCCCTGAGACGGAACGAGCCCCGGCTTACGGGGGCGGCGATAGTTGAGGAGACAAAAAATTACAGCATCGCCGCCATAAACCGGGTCCTGGGCTAATCCTGGGAATTTTACCGCCAGCCGATGGCGGCGTAGCCCACAAAGGAACCGGGGACTTCCCCGGTATCCTCCACATCGGCGCTGGTGCTGTACGCTAAGAGTTCCGCTGCAGGCGGAGAACCATGGCCGCGGTCCTGGGCGCTGTCCCGGACAATACCCTGAACAAAGCCCAGAACCCCCAGGACCGCCCCGGCGGAACAGGCCGACAAGTCCTCCTCCGCCCGGCGAAGGACCAGCGCGCCATCCCCCGACAGCGCCGCGTCTATGAAGCGGCGGTCATTGACTTCCCGGACCCAGGCCAGGGCCTTTGAACCGAAACCCTGGGGGCTAAAACCGTAGTTTCTCCCGTAGTGGGTCAGATCGGTGGAACCCAGGACCGCCAGCCTCCTCCCCAGGGAAAGCGCCGCCCCGGCCAGAAGCTTTCCCGTTTCGTAAGAGGAAAGGTCCGCGGGAAGCCGCAGAGCCAGAAGCCGGGCCTGGGGAAAAAAGAAGCAGGCCATGGGGATAAGAACCTCCACCGTGTTGTCCCGGTAGCGGTCCGGCATCCAGGGGCGCTTCCCCTCCCGCTCCAGGGAGGAACAAAAGGCCCCCCGCAGTTCCCCGTCGATCTCCATAAGCCCCAACGGGCAGGCGCAGGCGTCTTCGGTAAAAACCAGGACCGGTGAACGGGCCGCCAAATGGCCCCCCAGAATCGCCACAGTCTCCGCCCCCCCGTCCAGGGATGCGAAGGCGGCGGCGGCGATGGCCCCCGAATAGTACCAGCCGGCATGGGGGGAAACAGCCGCCAGACCCCCGCCTTTAGGGAAACCGCCGGCCTCTCCGGCGGGCGGAGGTCCAGCGGGCGGGGGGCCCTTCCATTTTTCCAAAAAACGTTTAATCTCTCCGGCGCTCCGGGGATACCAGCCAGGGGGCAGGGAAGCTTCTCGTATGGTCAAGGTCTTGCCGTCCTTTTTTGTGGACTTACCGGATAAGTTTAACGGCTCCGCCGGAACCGCACAATTAAAATAGCCAAAAATTAAGGAGGGGGCACAGGGCTTCAAAAAACCGGGACCACGATCCCAATGCGCCGCCTTTTTTCATCTCGGCCCCCCCTCGTTCCGTAGTCCTCCCCGGCTAAAGCCGGGTCCGGTCTACTCCACTACCCCCCCTTGGGAGACCGCCCTTTCGCTGGTCCCGCCGCCGGCGGGGCTGCATTGGTTCAGCAGGGTTGTTCAAAAACTTCGGTTTTTGAACAACCCTATTTGTTTCTTCCAGACTTTTTTTCTCTCTCCCTTAACCTGGGAAAAAATAACGCCGAAATAGATAGTAACTATGCCGAACCGAAACAAAAGCGGGAAAATTCCGGTGTTAAGCGCCATAATCGGCGCCCTCTGTATTATTCTGTATATCGGCGCCCTCTCCTACGGGGCCCTTAACATCTACAACAATATTACCGAACGCCGGGCCCTGGGGGACAGGGAATTTGACGGCCTGGCGGACCTTGCCTCCGCGGCGGGGGTCCTGGGCTTCATGGATGAAAAGTTTATCCAGACCATCCAGGATGCCATTGACAGTTCGGAGACGATTCTGGGGGTAGTGATCTCCGGATCAAAGGGGGAATTTGCCTTTGAGAAAGAACGGGGGACGGTCATCTCCTGGGTAAACAATTCCCCCCGTTTTGTCCCCCGTTTCGCTGTAACACGGCCCCCCAAGTACCTGCCCCTGCGGATAGAGGGACAGCGGAACGTGAACATCCAGGCGGTATCCGGCTACCTGGATTACGATTTCTGTATCGAAATCCTTAAACGGACTCTCCTAATAGTCCTTTTTTCCCTGACTCTGGCCTTTTTTACCCTGCTCATGGACGCCCTGTTGACAAAAAATATGGCCGGGTCCGGGGCTAAGGCCGCCGTTTCCCCCCAGGGGGCCGCGGATAATTCCCCCGGCGGCCCTCCCGGTAGTTCTGCCAACGGTCCTCCCGGCGGTTCCGCCCCTGGCCCCGCCGTGGTTCACAGCCCGGCCGGGGAAAAAGAAGCCCCCGGAACCGCCCCCGCCCCCGGTAAAGAGCCGGAAAAAACCGGGACCGCGGAAGAAGAAGTCCCCGGTGAAGAACAGACAGACTGGAATACAGAGAACTTTGATTTTGAGGATGAAGATGATTTCCCCTACCTTGAGGATGAGGAAATTCCTGAAGAAACCGGCACGGCGGCGGCGGAAAGTCCGGCTTCCGGACCCCAGGGGCTGTTCTCCCCCAGGGGGAATGTGGGCTGGGAATCCTACACCAGGGAACGGCTGGAATCGGAACTGCACCGCAGCGCCTCTACCGAACAGGATCTCACCGTCATTGTCATGGCCTTTAAGGAACCGGAAAAACTCAGTGAAAACCAGTTCCGCTGTTTTGCGGACGAAGCGGCGCTTTTCTTTGAACACCGGGATCTGATTTTTGAGTACGGAGAACGGGGGCTCTGGATTATCCACCCCAACCATAACCTGGAACAGGACCTGGCGGCGGCGGAGGAATTTAACAACCGGATCATCGCCAAACTACCCCGGCCGGAGTTCTCCAAAATCGATCTCCGCTTCGGCATCAGCTCCCGGTCGGGGAGGCTTATCGACGCGGAACGAATCATGCTGGAAGCCAGGGAAGCCCTTAAACGGGCGGCGGAAGACAACGCCTCGCAT
>JAIRNB010000301.1 GCA_031258265.1 Treponema sp.
AACGCTTACCGGGAAGACCCTCCGGCGGGGGCTTACTTTATGACCAAACGCTTGCCTTCCGTACCGGCGGCGGGGGCTTCCTGTTTGACTCTCATGGTAATGTTGTGCAAGGCCCCCTCTCTCTTTAGTTTGATTAGGTAAAGACCCATCTTTTTGTCGCATACGGCAATATGGGCCAAAACCCAGTCTTTTAGGAAAACGACAAGATCGTTGGCGCTGACCTTTTGGCCCGCCTGGAAATCCTGGACCTGGCGAAGCACTTCCTTAACAAAATCCGAATGTTCCTTTTTGTGACTCTTGTAGTCCGGGTAATTTACCCGTTCCATGATTTTTTCTTCGGTACTAAAATGATAACCCACATAGTCTACCATGCCGCGGATGGCGCTCATAAAGGCAACTTTAGATTTATCCCAGCCCATGACACTTGCTTCGTGAAGCCTGTTGGTAAGATTAATAAGTTCTTTATGCTGGTCATCAACAAGACGGATGCCTACCGAATATGAATCATGCCACTCGACAATTTGTTTCTTGGGATTCATAATTGCTTACCTCCTGCTTCCGCGTCTTTGCACCTGATCATGTTGCGCTGAATCTTACCGCTTATGGTTTTGGGCAATTCCGCAACAAATTCTACTACCCGCGGATACTTATAAGGGGCAGTCACCCGTTTTACATGGTTCTGCAGCTCCTTGATCAGCTCTTCCGAAGCCTGACAGCCCCGGACAAGCACAACCGTAGCCTTAACTACCTGGCCCCGGACCGGGTCCGGCATAGCGGTTACCGCACATTCCAACACCGAAGGATGCTCCATTAAGGCGCTTTCCACTTCAAAGGGACCGATACGGTAACCGGAACACTTGATCACATCATCGTTCCGCCCCACAAACCAGTAGTACCCGTCCCCATCATGCCAGGCCATATCCCCGGTATGATATATTTCATTATACCATACGGCCTGGGTTATTTCATCATCCTTCCAGTAAGCCCTGAAAAGCCCGGGAAGCCCCCCCGAAACGGCCCCGGAAGACGGAAGGCGGATGCCCGGTTTCCCGGCGGCGGTGATGCTGATATTCCCCACGATGCCGTCGTCACAGGGTTTCCCCTCGTCGTCCAGCAGGTTAAGGCCAAAGAGGGGGGCGGGTTTCCCCATGGACCCCGGTTTTACCGGAAGCCATTTGAAAACGGCCGCCATTACCGATGTCTCCGACTGGCCAAAGCCTTCCCGAATTTCCAAGCCCATCATTTCCTTTATCTTATAAAACACCTCCGGGCTTAGGGGTTCCCCCGCCACCGAAGCATGCTCGATAAAACTAAAATCCCAGCCGGACAGGTCTTCCTTAATAAGATAGCGGAAGATCGTCGCGGGGGCGCAAAAACTGGCGGGCCTAAGACGCTGCAAGGCGGAAAGTATCCCCTGGGGGCTAAACTTTTCCGTATCGTAGGCGCCAATAGCGGCCCCGCAGATCCACTGGCCGTAAATTTTACCCCAGGCAAACTTGGCCCAGCCCGAATCGGTCTGGGTCAAATGGACCTTGTTATCCTGGACGCACTGCCAATACTTGGCGGTAACGATATGGCCCAGGGGAAGACTGTAATCGTGGAGTACCATCTTGGGCATCCCCGTGGTACCGGATGAAAAGTATACCAGCATGGGGTCCGCCGTCCGGGTATCCGCGCCGCCCCCGGGCCGGGTAAAGAACTCCGAAGCGCCGTCGATCTCCGCCCGCAGATCGATAAACCCGGCCGGCACATCCTCCCCCGCCAGGGCCGTTTTTTTCACCGTTCCGCAGTCCGGCAGGGCAATGCGGATACTATCCACCAACTCTTTATCGGCGATGCTGATCAAAAACTTAACTTCCGCAATATTACAGCGGTATACAATGTCCTTGGGGGTAAGCTGGTAGGTGGCGGGGATACAGATCGCGCCGATTTTCATTAGGGCGGTCATCATGATCCAAGCCTCCGGCCGCTGTTTAAGGATCAGCATGACCACGTCCCCCTTAACCACCCCCTGGGCCCGGAGCATGTTTGCCGCCTTGCCGGAAAGGCGCTTCATGTCCGCAAAACTGTAGGAACGCAGCTCCCCCTGGTCGTTGGTCCAGAGCAGGGCAAGCTTATCCGGCTGTATCCGGGCCCATTCGTCAACCACATCGTAGGCAAAATTGAAATTTTCCGGTACTTCGCAGCGGTAGTTGGCGTAAAAATCCTCGTAGCTTTCAAATTCGATCCGGGGACAGTAGCGGGAAAGTATTTCATCCATGTTAAAACCTGTGTTATTCCTGAATAATGGTGATGAATTGGGCGAGATTTCCGCCCTCGCTTTCCAAAGCGCATTGGGCATGGGGAAGCCTGGCGTCAAAGTAGATAGAATCCCCCGTTTCAAGGTCATAATCCCGTTTCCCCACCGTTACCCGGACCCTGCCCCCCACCACATAGTTAAATTCCTGGCCCGAATGGCAGACCAGGGGGGCGGGGGCCTTTGTGGTATCCAGAGTCACCAGGAGAGGCTCCATGCTGCGGTCTTTGAAGTTGTAGGCCAGGCTGGAATAGTCATAACCGGGGTACCGTTCCACCTGGATACCCTTTCCCGCCCGGCAGACACTGGCGGTCTCCATCCGGGGATCATCCCCGGTCAAAAGTACCGTGGTATCCGTACCCAGCCGGTTTGATATTTTGTAGAGTACGCTGATGGGAATATCCAGGCCGCCGGACTCGTATTTTTCATAAATTTCCAGGGGAATTTCGATGTCCCGGGCCATATCAATGGCGCTTATTTCCATGATCTCCCGGAATTCTTTAATTCGGCCGGGAATCTGGCTTAGCTGCCCCGCCTCCGGGGAGGGGGAAAACTTATCACCCATGAAGACACTATACCCAATTAGCCCCGTTCTATAAAGTCCCGGAAGTCCGTCCAGATCACCCTTTCGTTCCCGTCCAGAATCTCCAGGGGAATTTCGACAGCCTCATCCCCCCGGCTTTCGCAGCGGCCCTCCTCGATTTTGAGGCTTTCCGGCCCCCCGGGGAAGCCCTCCCTGATCAACGAAGCGAAATCCAGGGCCCCTCCCAGCTTCCTGTCCAGGTAAACGCCGTAAAGCTCCCCCGCCCTGGCCTGCTCAAGGTGGTGGATGTCCGAACCGGCGGTAACCGGAAGGCCAAGCTTGGCCGCGTAGCGGGCCGCCAGGGCATCGTAGCGCTGTTCCTGGTTCCCCGCGTTGGCCGCTTCCACCCCGTCGATAAGTTCCGGGGCAAGGGATACCATTTGAATATAGTGGTGCTGCCTAAAAGGATGGGCATGAATCACACAACCCCCGGCGGCTTTTACCGCCTTGTATTGGGCTTTCCGGCTCCAGCTCTTAGCCTCCGGGTGTTCCAAAAGCCATTCCTTGTCCGGGCCGTAGATCAGGTAATCGTCCCCGTCAAAAGTCTCTTCCCAGCCAAAAAACACCTCCAGCCCCCTGCGGGCCCCCTCTTCCCTGGTCTCCTCAAAACCCCGGCAGAATTCCTTTACCCATTCCTTCCAGGGAAGCTTCCGGTTTACCGTGCAGTTCCCCCGAAAAAAATGATCGGTCACAAAGATCCCCGTATAGCCGGAATCCCGGTAATATTTTATATAATCCCGCCCCCAGGCGGAAGCGCAGCCGCTGCTCCGGCAGGTATGGAGATGGGTTTCATACAGGTATGCCATACCGGAATCTTAACATGGGGCGGGACGCATTGCTAATGGGCAGGGCCAGTATTGCAGCTATGAATGTTATGCCGGAATCCATGCCATTTTTGGGCACGTCTATCACAGCCGGCCCCGCGGCGCGCCCGCCCGCCTAAAGCCGGGCTTGCCATTTGGCCGGGATAAATACAGTTACCCTGCGCCGGGCGGGTGTTACATTTTTTCCCTAGGGCGTCCTTACCAGGACGCTTTTACTTCGCCCCCTGCCGGCCAGCGTATGCAGCCGAAGGCTGTTATGTAACCAATGCAACGCTGCAAACGCCAATTCACTACCCTGGGACCCTGTGCCGGGGGTTTGGGGGCGGGCGGCGGAGGGACGATGTAATACTATGGAGTACCGGCGCCCGCCCCCAGGAGGTGGGGGTATCCCGAAGACCGCAGGGCTGAGGGTAGGGGGCGGGCCCGCCCCCTTATTCCTTCTTCAAGGCGCTGTCAAAGGCCACTTCGGAGGGGGGGAAGTCGATCTTGCGGACAAATTCGCAGGCTTCCCGGGCGCCGTGGTCCCGGTCCATGCCGGAATCTTCCCATTCCACCGAAAGGGGGCCCTGGTAGCCGATGGCGTTGAGTTCCCGGATGATGTTTTCAAAGTCCACGTCTCCGTGGCCCAGGGAACGGAAATTCCAGCCCCGGCGGGTATCTCCAAAGGTGATATGGGAGCCCAGGATGCCGGCCTTGCCGTCCAGGGTAACGGCGGCGTCCTTCATGTGGACATGGTAAATCCGGTCCGCGAAATCCCGGATAAAGATTACCGGGCTGACTCCCTGCCACTGCAAATGGGAGGGATCGAAGTTGAAGCCCAGGGTGGGCCGGTAATCAAACTCTTTAAGGAGCCGCTGGGCGGTGTAGTAATCGAAGGCTATTTCCGTGGGGTGTACCTCCAGGGCAAAACGGATGCCCAGGCGGTCAAACTCGTCAAAAATGGGGGACCAGAGCCGCACGATGTCCTTAAAGGCTGTATCGATCATCTCCTCGCTGGTTTGGGGGAAGGAGTACCAATACTTCCAGACCGGGCTTCCCATAAAGCCGTTCACCACGGTGACGCCCATGTTCTTTGCGGCGCCGGCGATAAGCTTCATCTCCGCGATGGCCCATTCCCGAATCTCCTCCGGCTTACCCGCCAGGCGGCTGGGGGCAAAACCGTCGAGCCGGGGGTCCCAGAGGTCCCCCACGCACTGGCCGATCAGATGGCCGCTTACCGACCAGCATTTAAGGCCGTGGGCGGCCAGCGTTGCCTTGCGGCCCGCCACATAGGCGGGATCGGAGACCGCCTTTTGGGGTTCCAGGTGATCCCCCCAGCAGGCTATTTCGATTCCGTCATAGCCAAAGGATTTCATCTTGCCGCAGAGTGTTTCAAAGGGCAGATCCGCCCACTGACCCGAAAAAATAGTTACCGGCCGTGCCATAGGTTTTTCCTCCTGTCCGCTTTCAAAGAAGGCGTTCTTCGTAGAGCCGGGCCGCGTTCCACCGCGCCGGCCCTTTGGTATGGGGCGGTTTCAAAACTTGGGGTTTTGAAACCGCCCCATACTGTTACCGATTGTTACCGAAAAATGCCGCCGCCGCAAGCTTCGCTTTAGCCCTTTATCGCCCCGCTGGTTAAACCCTGGATGTAAAATTTTTGTAAAAGGATAAAGATAAGAATTACCGGTATCACCGCAAACATAGAACCGGCCATAAGGACATTCCACTGCTTAAAGGCCGACTGATCCAGGTACATCACCGCCATTTGGAGGGTAAACTTTTCCCGGGACCGGAGGATGATCATGGGCCAGCGGATGCCGTTCCAGGAACCGATAAAATTCATTACCGCGATGGTGCCGATCACCGGCAGGGCCAGGGGAAGGTATATCTGACCGTAGATTCTGAACACGCTGCAGCCGTCAATTTTGGCGGCCTCGTAAAGCTCGCCGGACATGGAGCGGAAGTAGTTGCGGAACAGAAACACCGCAAAGGGGGCGGAACCGTTGATTATTGGCAGGACGAGGCCCACAAAGGTGTTGCTGAGGCCCAGGGCCACCATGTTCAGGTACAGGGGAATCTGCACCGTAAGGCCCGGGACCAGCATAAGGGCGATAAAGAACGTAAATACTACTTTGTTACCCTTAAAGTTGATCCTGGCCAGGGCGAAACCCATCATGGAATAGAGAAGAATCACCGCCGCCACCGTAACGGTGCTTACCGTCATGGAATTCATAAAATACTGGAAAAAGTTCAGTTTTCCCCATACTTCGGCGTAGGTTTCAAAGTGCAGCTGCCCGGAGGGAAACATGGTGGCGGGATTAGCGAGGGCTTCCTGTCTGTTTTTTAGGGAAGTCCCCGCCATCCAGAGGAAGGGGTAAAGGCAGGCCGCGGCGTAAAGGATAAGCACGGCGTGTTTTACTATGAACAAAAAAACGGAAAGGGGGCTTTGTTTCTTTTTTCCCATACCGGGCCTCCTTAATTGTCGCTGTTGAATCCCCTCATGCTCAGGATAGATAAAACCAGAGTCATAAGAAACACCGTCCAGCCCATGGCGCTTACCTCACCATAGGCGTTATCGGTAAAGGCCCGGGCGTACATCAGGGTCCCCACCACATCGGTGGAACCCCCCGGCCCTCCCATGGTCATGACCCAGACATTCTCAAACATCTGGAAGGCCCCGTTAAGCTGCTGGATGATAACAATGATGGTCATGGGCTTAAGGAGGGGCCAGGTGATCCGCCAGAGCTGCTGGAATTTATTGGCCCCGTCAATGGCGGCGGCTTCGTAGAGGGTTTCGTCGATATTGGCCAGCCCCGCATAGTACAGCATCATGGTGCCGGGTATGGCGCTCCAGATCACCGTAATAATGATCCCCGTCAAAGCGGTATTGGGGTCCCCGAACATCCCCTGGCGGACTACAAAAAAATTGAGCCCCAGGCCGCGCATCAGGGCGTTCAAAAAACCCTTGGCGTTAAACAGGCCCTGCCAGGCGTAGAATACCCCCACACCGGAGGCGACCATGGGGATAAAATAGATGGTACGGTAAATGGCCGCCCGTTTGGTGTTTGTTACCACAAAGGCCAGGATCAGGGAAATGGGCACGATAAAAATGATCGAGAAAAGACCTATTTGGAAATTACGCAGAAGGCTGGCCCAGAAACGCTGGGTCCTGATGGGATTCCCCCCGCTCAAAAAGAAGTGAAAATTCTGCAGGCCGATAAAACGGGCGGTACCAAAAAAATCCACCCCCGACCAGTTGTAAAAACTAAGGAAAATCGAAAAAAGCACGCTAAAAAGGCCAATGGATAAGAACAGGATAAGCCCCGGCAGGCAGAAAAGATAGCCGTTTACCGTATCCCTTAATTCCATTTTGCTCCATTTGCGCATGAGACACCTCCCGGCCAGGATTACCGCACCAACACGGTTCATAAAACAAAAACCTGCCCGCGGTAAAGCGGACAGGCTGTAACGGTGTTTTTACTGATTCCCGCTGGCCCACTGGGCGGCTATGTTCTTATCGTAATTTGCCGCCGCCTGTTCCGCGCTTATTTCTCCTATCAGAATCCGCTGCATATCCTTGTAAAGTTCCTCATGGGCAAGACGCCGGCCAACACTATCCGGCCAGTCATCAACAATGGTGGTAACGGATTTTTCGTTTACCAGGCTGTTGTACATGCTGAGGATGGCGGGTGAAAGCTTTGACAGGGCTGTGGAATCCAGTTTCCCCGAGGGGATAAGGTAGGCGGCGTTACAGAGGGCCGCGATTCCATCGGGGTC
>JAIRNB010000312.1 GCA_031258265.1 Treponema sp.
CGCCACCAGGGGGTGTTCCACATAGGAAAACCGGCCGTTCCCCGCCGCCTCCGCTTCCCGGAGCATGGAGGAAAGGTCATTCCGGTTTTCATGCCATTTACTGCGGGCCCTGCTGTCGCCGTTATCGTACCGGGGGGGAAGGTTTTTTTCATTGGATGAACAAAAGTACACATACAGGGGATAGCCCTGAATCTTAATCTCCAGAATTTCCGGGGCCCCGCTTTTTATTGGATTCCGGGAAATTATGACGCAGCACAGGGAAGCCCTGGAATTCCGGTCAAGCCACCGTGCGGTGTATTCAAGGGCCCCCTGGTCCTCAATGTCAAGGTAATGGGAACCGGTATTCTTTGCGTCAAGCCGGCTTTTAACCCGCCGGGCCATTTCCGTAACTTCAGCCTTTTCCAGGGGCTTTAATATGTATCCCGCCGCCTGGTACCGGATAGCCTTCCGGGCAACTTCAAAATCGCTGTAAGCGCTGATGATAACACACTCCACTTCAGGTTTTTGCTGCTTAACGGCGGAAATAAGTTCAAGACCGTTCATCCGGGGCATCCTAATATCGGTAAAAATCACATCCACATCGCGGCGCTTCATAATATCCATGGCCTCCGCGGCGGCCGTACAGCGGCCGCATATTTCAAAACCTTCCGCCGCCCAATCAATAATTTCCTCAAGTCCGGAAAGGGCCCAGGGTTCATCATCCACCAGAATCAGACGGTACATGACTTTTCTCCCGTTGTTATCCGGGGGATTATCAGCTTTACCCTGGTATAAAAATTCTTTTTTGATTCCACAATCATGGAGAATCCGCTCTTAAAGTGGTAGTTCATTCTCCGGTAAATATTACACAAGGTGTTATGCCCTTCAATATCCGTTTCCCCTTCTCCCCCGGTTTGTATCCGCCTGTTCAGCGCCGCCAATTCAGTTTTTGTCATACCCCCTCCATTGTCGGTAACAAGGATACTCAGATTCCCGGTCTTTCTGCCCCGCCGGACTTGTATAGTTATCATGTTATTCCCGGCGCCATGGCTTAAAAAACCATGAAAAATAGAATTTTCCGCCAGGGGTTGAAGGATCATCGAAGGAACCGGGAAATCCCTGGCCTCTTTTCCCGCCGATATTTTCAAATGGTACTTTGGTGCCGAGGCGGAACTTCGGACCATATTCATAACCGTGATAAATTTCGCTGCATGTTCCAGTTCCTGGACCAGGGGAACCAGGGGATGGGCAAAAAGGGAATAACGAAACATGGAAGCCAGGGAATTAATAATGATTTCCATGTTTTCATCGTTCCTCCGGTGGGCCATTGACCGGACACATTCCAGGGTATTAAACAGAAAATGGGGGTTAATCTGGGCCCGGTAGCCTATAAATTCCGCCCTGGCCCTGGCGGAAACCGCTTCTATCATCAGGTGGTTTGCCTCCTGTTCCCGCCGGAATGAATTATCCAGCCGTTCCAAAAGCCGCCCCATGGAATGGGATATAAGTTCAATTTCCCGCAGGCGGGAACCGCCTATCCTGTATTTTAAGTCCTGGCCGTATTCCAGACTGTTAAGCTCCGCAACAATTTGATTTATGCCCGCATTTACCGAGCGGATAATCAGTATCAGTATTACCGCGCTAAGAATCATTAGCGCGCAGAGGGGTAAAAGGCCGTTATTAAGCCGGGAAAACACCTGGGCGAGGATCTGTTTCTCGCTTACAAAGCAGATAAGGTCCCAGTCTTCCGCCGGAGAAATCCGCAGGGCGGAATGACCGTGATTACCAATGCTTACGCGGCTGCGCCCCGGGGGCAGGCGATCCAGGGCGCCGGCCTCTTTGGCGTCCAGTTCTCTGTTTTGAGAAACCGTGACCCCTTTATAGCGGAGAGTTATGACGGCGCTGGAAAAGTTTTCCAGTTCCGGTAAAGACTCTGTTATTCCGCTGAAGTCACAGACTACGATACAAAGAATACCGCTGGCGGGGTTGATCCATAAAATATTTGATACAGGGGAAAAATGAAGAAATATATTTTTGCCGTTTTCCAGGCTATATATAAGCAGAAACGATCCTGTTTCCCCGGTCCGGAAAAAAATTTCTTCCCATTGGCCGTCAGCCTCAATAATTTGGCCCGGCAGGGGGCGGCCCCCGGTTTTTGGAATTCCCATTCCCCCACCGGTAAGGTTGCGAATTTCATACACAAAATTCCGGGTGGCCGCCATATAGCGCCCATTGTAGGAGACAAGGCAGATATTACTGCTGTCCCGGCCGCCGTCTATATAAGCGCTTTCCATATTGTCCAGGGCGGTAGAAGAATTGAGGATCACCGTTTCCGGATCGTTTGAAAGTAAAAAGCGCTGTATCGCGATAGAGTAACCCGTCTGCCGGGCGGTTTTCCGGTAACCCTGCAAATATTCCGCTATCCGTGCGCTTATTTCGTTTTCCATAACATCGAAAATCCGGTAAACCTCCGTATTGGCCGCGGACCAGGAACTGAAAAATGAAAAAATAGTAATTGTTCCCGTGCCCAGGATAGAAAATATCAGACAGAGTTGTATCCGTCCGTTAAGGGAAAACCAGATTTTTTTAAGTTTACTTAACATAAGAATCAGCGCATTTTATCACAGCTTGGTGGCATTGCCACCGGGAATCCTTAAATTGTCCGGTAAGAGCCAAAGATTGTCTCTATACAGGCCTCCTTCCCCCGTGTTATTCAAGGAATCCTATGAAAACCAGCTCCATGTGGCATGCCGCCGCCAGGGACGTATGGAAAAACCGGGTTATTTATACCCTGCTTATCCCCGGCCTTATCTGGTACATTATCTTTGCATACCTCCCCATGGGGGGTCTAAGCCTGGCCTTTAAGACGTTCAAAGCTAATCTTGGAATATGGCGCAGCCCCTGGGCGGGATTCCAGAATTACGAATTTGTCTTCCGGGACGCGGCCTTTTGGCGGGCCGTCTGGAAGACCATTTATATCAATGTAGGGCGCCTGGTATTCCAGTTCCCCGCCCCCATTATTCTGGCCCTCCTGTTTAACGAATTTAAGATGCGGCGTTACAAGCGCGTTCTTCAAACCATATTCACCTTTCCGCATTTTTTCTCATGGATCATCGTTGCCAGCGTTATTACCAATGTACTTTCCATGGACGGGATGGTTAATCAGGCGATCACCGTTTTGGGACGACCGCCCATAAGTTTTTTGGGCAGTACAAAACTTTTTGTCCCCCTCCTCTATGCGACGGACATCTGGAAATTTGCCGGTTATGGTTCAATTATTTACTTGGCCGCCATTTCGGGGATCGATCTGGAACAGTACGAGGCGGCGGAAATAGACGGGGCCAGTCGCTTCCGGCAGCTTATCCATATCACCCTGCCCAATATTATGCCCACCGTGGTGGTTATGTTCATTCTTACCACCGGAAATTTGATGACCCTGGGTTTTGACCAAATTTTTAACCTTTCCAACGCGGTTACCAAGGATACGGCGGAGGTTTTGGATATGTATATCTACCGGATCACCTTTCAGTCCGCGGTGGATTTCTCATTCTCTACCGCCGTAAGCCTGTTCCGTTCGATTATCAACATGGCCCTGCTTTTGACGGCAAACAAGCTTGCCAAGATGGCCGGCGGCAGCGGGCTTATTGGATAGGGGGGGATAATGGCCGGCGCTTTATATGGCAAACGCGGGGGGACGCGAAAAAGAATCACGATAACCGGTGTGGTATTGTTTCTCCTTCTTAGCTCCTGGGGACTTATCATTGTTGTCCCCTTTCTTAACGTGGTGGCTATCTCCTTTACCTCCCAGCGTGAATATTTGGAGACCCCCCTCCTGCTTTGGCCCAAGGCGCCGGAATTAAGGGCCTATCAGGAGATCATGAAGGACAGCCGGATTGGCACAGGTTATCGTACTTCCGTTCTGATTGTTCTTATCGGCGTACCCCTAAGCCTCTTCCTTTCCAGCGCCACTGGTTACGCCCTAAGCCGGAAAAACTATCCCGGGCGCAAATTCTTTCTGTATTTTGTACTGTTTACGATGATCTTTCATGGGGGCATTGTCCCTACCTACCTGGTGGTGCGGAACCTTAGGCTTACCAATACTATCTGGTCGGTGATTCTGACCGGCGGCATGAACACATTTTATATGATCCTGATGTTCAATTATTTTGGGAGTCTCCCCGAATCGCTGATGGAATCCGCCCGCCTGGATGGGGCCGGTGAGTGGAGCATCCTGTTCCGAATCGTCCTGCCCCTGGCCCTGCCCATTGTTGCCACCCTTACCCTGTTTTATACGGTGGATAAATGGAACGAGTGGTTTGGGGCCATGATCTTTATCCGTAAGAATTCATTACAGCCCCTGCAATTAGTGCTTAGGTCTATCGTTTTTGATTCTATTACCACCACGGAAAATGCCTCCGCCATGGTATTTATCGAGCGGCCCTTTACCACGGGGATTAAGATGGCGGCGGTGATCGTCACGATGCTGCCCATCATGCTGATATATCCGTTTTTACAGAAACATTTTGCCAAGGGAGTAATGGTGGGGGCAATCAAGGCATAGGGATTTTACCGCCGGAGGCGGGAAATATAATTGATATAATCGGAGGTAAAGAAAAAGATGAAAACGGGAAGGGAATTAAGATGGGCCGTTATTTTACTTGCGGGCCTGGCGGTATTATCGGGTTTTTCCTGTAAAAAAGAAGGGACAAAGGCGGCGGTTAATTCCGGCTGGAACGACTGGTTCCAGGGCAGGGATTTTAGCGAACATTTTGATATTGAGTTTGCCAGTATCCAGGTTGATTCTAACCGGGATTACAACGCGGGGGATGAATGGGTAAAACGGTGGACCGACACCTTTAATGTTACCTGGGATCTTACCCCCCTTACCTGGGATAACTGGAGCGAGCGGCTGCGGATCTGGATAAACTCCAATGACGCCCCGGAGATGTTTGTGCTGAACTACAACCACGGGGAAGCGGCGGAGTATGTGAACCAGGGGCTTATCAAAAAAATGCCCGATGACTGGAAGCAGAAGTACCCCAACCTGGCCAAGGCCGCATCGGATTCTCCCCTGGGGCCCATGGCGGAGGAGTTGTTTGGGGGGACCTATTTCTTTTATCGGCCCGTCTTTTCCATTAACCGGCCTTCAAAGAAACTCTCCAGCCACATGAGCGTTTATATCCGTAAGGATTGGGGAGAGGCCGCCGGGGTGGTGGTCAAACCCGCCATGAAACTGTCGGAACTTATCGAATATGCCCGGAAGGTAAAGGCGGCAAATCCCGGAAAGGTTGGTCCCAATTTTTATCCCATCGTAGTCCGGGCAGGGGACTTGGGGACATGGATACATTATAACAGCACCTACGCCGGCGCCGGGACGGACCCCTTTTACCTGGGTAAGGACGGCAAGTACCATTGGGGCGGAGCGGACTCGGAGACTCTGGAGGCCCTCAAACTCCTGGCCGGCGCCTACAAGGAGGGTCTTCTCGATCCTGAGTTCTACACCCTCCAAGACCCAGATGATAAGGGCGCTTTTTATCTGACTGGTAAATCGGCGGTTATGTCTGCCGAGGGTATGGCGGGCTTTATGAAGCTTTACAGCGATAACATGAAGCAGAATCTTAATGTCGATTTTGCTACAGCGGTGGAGATAGTAACCGTGTTAGGGGAAGACGGCTATACCCATCACACTCCCGCAACCAACTATTGGGCGGCAGTCGCCTTTTCTCCCAGCATCAGCGATAAGAAGCTGGAACGGATCCTCCAGATGTTTGAGTATTCCTGTACCGAACAAGGTCAGCTTGAAGTTCGTTGCGGTATCGAAGGGAAAGACTGGACTCTGGATTCAAACGGGGAGATCATTTTACACGTACCAGAGGGAACAAATATGGGGGACCTGTATGCATGGCATCCTGTATATGGCAACATGATAATTCTTTCCGATGATTTCCAGTTTCGGAATCCTTCATATCCCGCACCTTTCCGGGCCAAGACCCTGGAGATGTACCAACTTAGGGAGAATATTTCTACAACGGATACCTTCCCCCCTGAACCGGACTGGAATGTGGTACTCCACAGTTCCCGGGCTTTGAATTTGGCGGCCCTTGAATACCCCACAGAGTATTCGGCCTTGATAGCCAAAGCCGGTGATATAGAGACTAACTGGCGGACCTGGGTAAATGAAAAAATGGTTACTATTCAGCCGGTGCTGGACGAGCTTAACGCGAAAATTAAGTAAACCGGGAATTCACGGTATTACGGAGGCGCTTATGTCCGGGGTAACGGTAACAAAAATACAGGATACCGGCGGTGCAAAGGTATGGCAATTTTGTGAGGATTTAGGCGGCGGTCACAGTGTGGACGCCTGGCTTGTGGCCGGAAGGGGGAAAGCCGTCTTTATTGACGCCCTGCAGTTTGCCGAAGGGATAGCGGCCAAAATACGAGAAACCCTGAAAGGGGCTGGGCTTGACGCGCTGCCCGTGGACGCCCTGATCCTGCATGGTCATATAGACCACACGGGGCCCGCGATGGGAGAGATAAAAAAGGCCGGAGGGACCGTATACATTCATCCGGCGGATATTTCTCTGGCTAACCCGGATGGTAAATATGGCAAAGATTTTTTCACCCCTATCCGGGACGGCGTTATCCTTGATCTGGATGGGATAAAACTGGATATAATCCTCCTCCCCGGCCATACTCCCGGCAGTTTAGCTGCCCTGGACCGGGAACGGCATTGGCTTTTTTCCTCCGATACTGTCGGCTGCGGCGGTATCTGGGTCCAGCTTCCCCACAGCCTTCCGCTTCATACGATCCGGGATAACTTTAAGGTCTTTTGCGATCGGATGAAGCAATATCCGGATCTCCTTGTGTATTCGGGCCACCGGTATCAGTGCCCGGACCAGGGACTGCCCCACATTGCCGATCTTCTGGAAACCATGGAACTTGTTTTGGAGGGAAAGATACGGGGGACCCCCATGGAAATCCCGCCTCCCATGAAAGCGATTGCGGAGAATCCCTGGTACCATGCGGCCCATAAGCTTTGCCGGGGGCTGGTTTATAACCCGGATAATATGTAAAAACAAATATTCCCGCGGCAAAAGCCGGGTGAGAATGGAAACTTTACTTTTGGAGGGATTTTATGGGTGCGGTAGAGGTAATAGAGCTGCAAGATGGGGCGGTATGGCAGTTCCGCGAAGACCTGGGCGGCGGCCACAGCGTGGATGCCTGGCTTGTGGCGGGGGAACGGCGGGTCCTCTTAATCGACGCCCTGCAGTTTGCCAAAGGGGTATACGCCAAAATCCGGGACTGTAGTCCCCTGCCGGTGGATGTTCTTATCGCCCACGGCCATGGGGACCATACGGGGCCCGCGATGGGGGAAATAAAAGAAGCCGGGGGAAAGGTGTATATCCACAGCGCCGATATTCCTCTTGTCAGCGCCGGGGGAGAGTATCCCGCCGGTTTTTTTGATCCCCTGGGGGAAGGCCAAACTTTTGATCTGGGGGGAATAGTCCTGGAACCCCTTGTCGTACCCGGTCATACCCCCGGCAGCCTCCTTGCCCTGGAACGGAAGCGGCGCTGGCTTTTCTCGTCCGATACCATCGGTTCCGGCCCCTTCTGGGTTCAGCTTCCTCACAGTTCCCCCCTTCACGAGTTGAGGGATCATATCAAAACCCTCTACGACGATGTAAAGCAATACCCCGATCTCCTTATCTACCCCGGCCACTGCTACCAGTCGCCGGTACAGCTCGGCCTGCCCTATATCGC
>JAIRNB010000320.1 GCA_031258265.1 Treponema sp.
TCCCCGGCGTTTTCATAACCGCGCTTAAACGGTACACATGGTGTTTATATGGCCCTGAACCACTATTCCGCCGACTCCAAAAGACCGGCTGTGGCAAGCTGTTCCCGGGATACGCCTGCCTTCAATAACTTCCGAATAGCCGCCTCCCGCTCCCGGCTTAGTTCCTCCTCCGCCTGACGTCTAGTCTCCTCCGCCTGACGGATTGCCTCCTCCGCCTGGCGTTTGGCCTCATCTACCTGACGTTTGGCCTCATCCCGTTCCTTCCACAAACTGTCAAAGTCCACTACCTTGATATGTTCCCACATCCTTTCCTCCTCCTTGAACTCAGTATACGACTGGTATAGTTCTTCCCACAATATCCTGGTAAATAATACCACGTTCCCCGCGTCCGCCGCCCCCATGCTGCCTCGTTCCACGCTCCGTTCCGCCGCCCCTACCACCTCTTCCACTAAACTCTCTACTGACGCCGCCAACCTCCTCCGTTCCTCCCCGCTTTCCGCCCTTTCCGCTTCGCGCCGGTATTTCATCACACAAAAGGGTAGTAATAAGCCCAGGCCCTCGTCTTCCAGGCCCTTCACGGTGTATTCCGAAAACTTAACACTCGGTACCTCGTAGCGGTACTCCTCCCCGCCGGGAAACATAAACACAATACTCTCCCGTTCCGGCGTAGCTGCCGTGGGTTCCCAGTAGATAACCCGGGCCTGGGGCAGCTTGATCCTGATAACATGGTCCCCCGTATCTCTTCCACGACTCCTCCCCTCGTTCATGATGTATTGAAAGATCCGCACCCCCATGTGGAGGTCATTGCTGATTTGGGTTTCGATAAGGTAGGAGTCTCCGTTAATGGTGATCACCATGTCGGCCAAAGTACGGCGCATGGAGATTTCGACGGTCTCGGGGGAAGGGCGGGAAACAGTACTCGCGGGAAGATAAGAGGTGGAGAAAAGGGCATTGATGAAAGAGATGACGGCGGTATCGGAAAGGGACATAAGACATTTGAAAACGTGGTCGAAGAGTTGAAGGACACGACGCTGCGCCGGAGGATTACGTTGTTTCATGGTGAACCTGCCAAAGTAAAGAATTGTGTCTCCCCGGAACAGGGGACACCTATATATAGGGGCGGCCGCGCATGACGCTTGGGTTTTTCTGGAAAAAAACTAATTCCAAAACTTGTCCGGGTTTTGGGAAATGCCCGGCATACTTATCGGGGTGGTGGACATCGGTAAGTACCGGGTATGCGTGCGCTTGTGGAAAGCCGGTTTTTTGGGGCATAATGGGCCGCAGGAGTATGGCATGGGAAGGCCCGGGGCATTTTTAACGGTTAAACGGCAGGTTGCGGGGTACCGGCCCGTCGAGGAACGGATCAACGATTACAGCGAAGTGGAACTCCAGCTTTCCGATGGGGAACGGATGGCCCAGGCCTCCCGCTGTATGGACTGCGGAGTGCCCTTTTGCCACTGGGCCTGCCCGGTGGGAAACGCCATGCCCGAATGGCAAGACCGGCTTTATAAAGGAGATTGGGTGGGGGCCTGGGCGGCGCTGCAGGATACCACCCCCTTCCCGGAATTCACCGGCCGGGTTTGTCCCGCCCTCTGTGAAGCCTCCTGCGTCCTGGGGGCCAATGATGACCCTGTAACCATCCGGCAGAACGAACTGGCGGTAATTGAAAAAGCCTTTAGCCTGGGTCTTGTGGTCCCCCAGCCCCCCCGGAAGCGGAACGGTAAAAAAGTCGCCGTGGTGGGGGCCGGCCCCGCCGGCCTCTCCGCCGCCTGGTATCTGAACCGGGCGGGTTTTTCCGTCACCGTTTACGAAGGAGACCGCAAGGTAGGCGGCTATCTCCGCTACGGCATCCCGGACTTTAAACTTGATAAAAACTTTATAGACCGGCGGGTAAGAATCATGGAGGCCGAAGGGGTTAGTTTTAAGACCCATACCCGGATTGGCGGCGATCTTTATGCCTTTGGCACCAGGGGGGACGACAGCGAAGTAATTGATCCCCGGAGCCTGGAATCCTCTTTTGATCTGATCCTCCTTACCATCGGGGCGCGGGACGCCCGGGACCTCAAGGCGCCGGGCCGGGAACTCTCCGGCATTGTCCAGGCCCTGGACTTCCTTTCCCTGCAGAACCGCAGCCTGGGGGGAGAAAACAGCGCGGGGATAGAGCCCATCACCGCTTACGGTAAGCGGGTACTGGTCATCGGCGGCGGCGACACGGGATCGGACTGCGTGGGCACCGCCAATCGCCAGGGGGCCCGGAAAGTTACCCAGATAGAACTGCTCCCCCGGCCCCCGGAACATCGCCCCGATTCCGCGCCCTGGCCCCTCTGGCCTACGGTACTCAAAACCTCCAGTTCCCACTTGGAAGGGGGGGAGCGGCTCTGGTCCATCAACACCAAAGAATTCCGCGGCAAGGGTGGCGCCGTAAATTCCGTCCTGGCCTGCCGGGTGGACTGGGCCCAGGAAGACGGCCGCTGGGTAATGAAAGAAGCCGCCGGCAGCGATTTTGAAATAGGGGCGGACCTGGTACTCTTGGCCATGGGTTTTACCCACGTCGTCCAGGGCGGCGCGGTTGCCGGCCTGAGACTGGAAACCGACGAGCGGGGCAATATCAAAACCAGGGGCACCTTCCATACCAGCAACCCCAAAGTCTGGGCCGCGGGGGATGCCAAGAACGGCGCAAGCCTCGTGGTCCGGGCCATGGCGGAAGGCCGTTCCGCCGCGGAAGCGATTATCAGAACCCTGTAGTGTCAATCCGGGATTTCCCCGTTCCGCCATGCTTTCTCCCCGCCCCTATATTTTGAATCCCTATCCCTGGTGGTTTACATTAGGGTTGTTCAAAAACTTCAGTTTTTGAACAAACCCATTATTTTGTTGACATTGTACCCCCCGGAACTTAGAATACAGGGGGCCTTTGAAATACGGAGTTTTAAAATTCCCTATAGGTTCAGGGAGTAATGTTATGAAAAGATCGCTATTTGTTTTTCTGTTTATCGCCGGAATGGCTGTTGCGGGGCATGGACAAACGAAAAGGGCCGACATCGTTAAGCTCCTCGATATTTCCAATACAAAGATGCAGGCGGCGCAGTTGTTTGATTTAATGATGCCAAGCCTAAAGACGATAGCCCCCGATGCGCCTGTCACATTTTGGACCATGTTTCAGTCAAAACTGGATATGGATAGTTTTGTCGATTTGTTTATCCCGGTATACGATAAATATTTTACCCATGACGAAATTAAGGGTTTAATTCAATTTTACGAGAGTCCCATAGGCAAGAAGCTGCTGGCGGTAACTCCGTTAATAACGCAGGATTCCTACGGAATAGGACAGGCCTGGGGGGAGAAACTGGCCCGGGATATTATTGAGGAACTGATAGAACAGGGTTATCAATAAAGGCGCTCGGAATCTCGGCTTTTCAGAAAGCGGCCGGTTAAAAAGCATACTTTTTGTCCTACGAGGGTCATTTTCTGTATCGTGGGAGTTACCGGAATATTTGCCGGACTGATCAAACAGGAGGCTCCCTTGTTTTTGAACAGCTATGCCAATATCGCCGATGCTGTCCGGGATACTGGTCCCTGGGAATCCTTTACCGTCTACCCCGACGGGTCTCGGCAGTTTGAAGATATTATCTCAGTGAACGGCATAAAAACTGCCGACGGTTTCCCATTCGGGTCGGCATTCTGTAGTTTTCTGCTCCAGCGCCGGTTTGGAAATAACCGGATTTTTTTCGAGGAGGGTTTTCTTACCCCCCTGCACCGTCACAATTTCATTGAATTGGGTTATGTGGCGGAAGGACAGCTTAAACAGCATATTGCCGGAAGGGACTATATGTTTAACCAGGGCGAAATGTTTCTCATTAATAAAGATGTTCCCCATCGGGAGTATTTATACCGGAAAAATATGGCTGTCCTGTTTCTGAATATCTCCAACACTTTTTTTGACAAGTCCATGAATCACCTGGATTTGGTGGGCAGGGAGTCCGGGGATTTTATCAGGCATTTTATAATCGCCAAAAACCGGGAATACTGTTTTGTCCGCTTTGTCCCCAAGGGAGGAAAAGCCCCTTCCCGAATATCCGGCCTTTTTGAAGAGATTCGCGCGGAACTGCGGAAGCCGGAGACCGGCGGTTCCCATATTGTCATCGGCCTCGTGGAACGGCTTCTCTCCCTCCTCCCATCGGAATACATCCTTTCCGTCGAGCTTAACAGCCGGAAGGCGGCGGGGGAACAGTTTTTTGAGCAGCTCCGCTGCTATCTGGAAGATCATCATCCGGATGTTACCATGAGGGACCTTATCACCACATTTGGTCATAACCGGGACTACTTTAATCGGATTGTTAAGTGGCACACGGGGATGACCTATTCCGCGTTTCTTCGGAGCATACGGCTGGACAAAGCGGCATTGCTCTTAAAAACTACCGGCCTCCCGGTGGAGGAAGTCGCCCTCCGGGTAGGTTACGAAGATCCGGGGTATTTTTACAAGATTTTCCGCAAGAGATTCAACCGGAATCCCGGCGATATGAGGAATTCCGAATCTCCGGGCCCTGAACTGCAAAAAGATCGTTTTACGCCATATTGATATTTATTTTAGTCGAATCCGGCCATTGCGCCCCCCGTCAATGACCCCCAAAATGGTCTATAAAAAAACTATAGGACGGCCGCCGGCTGTTTTCTTTACAAAAATATTACAGGGGGTTTACCATGGAGAATGAGAACAAAGGTATTTTCGCGGGAACGGTTAAGCGCCGGGAAATAGCCGGTCATGCCATAGCCGGGGTGGGCCAAAATCTTATTTTTGGCCTTTGGAGCAGTTACATGCTGGTGTTCTTTACCGATGTTTTCGGTATCGCCGGCGGGACCGCGGGGCTGATCATGATGTTTACCCGGATCTGGGACGCGGTTAACGATCCCATGATGGGGGTAATTGCCGATCGTACCCGTACCCGCTGGGGGCGCTACCGTCCCTGGCTCCTTTTTATGGCCTTTCCCATCATCCTCTTCCTGGTTCTGAATTTCAGCGCCCCCCAATTTTCCCCGGCGGGAAAAATCGTATACGCCGCCATAACTTATGTGTTCATGAGCATGGCCTTTACCGCGGTAGATGTACCCTATTGGACCCTGCCGGCGGCTATGACCCAGGATGTGGGAAAGCGGACTATGATTTATACTGTTTCCCGTACCAGCACGACCATCAGTTCCCTTATTGTGGGGATTATCGCTATTCCCCTTGTTATTGCTTTGGGGGGCGGCGATATGGCCCGGGGTTACTTTATTGCCGCCCTGGCGATCGGTATTCTGGGGGCGATCCTTTACCTGTGTGGATTCAAGCTTGTCCGTGAGCACGTTACCCCGCCGCCGGCGGAAAAATTCAATTTTTCCGGGGCGGCCCAGGTTATTATCCAAAACAAGCCTCTACTATTGATTCTCATTTCCATGCTCATTGCCTTTGGTTTAAGCTTTCTCCGGTCCAATCTGCTTGTCTACTGGGTGCAGTACAATATTGGTTCCCTGGAAATGGTAGCGGTGTTTAATCTGATCTCCCTGCCGGCCATGATCCTGGGTGTTGTATTTACCCCCCTGCTTACCAAAAAATTAGGGCAGAAAGGCCTGTTTATCTTTGCCTGCGTTTGGGGCGCCATTAGTAATTTTATTTTCTTTTTTGTAGGTTATGGTAATGTTACCGCCGCCATGGTTATGTTTTTTCTTACCTCTATTCCCACCGGTTTATTGATGGTGCTGGTTTCCAGTATGATCGCCAATACCATTGAATACGCGGAATGGAAAACAGGGCAGCGCCGGGAGGGTTTAATCAGTTCCACCCAGACTTTTCTGGCTAAAGTTTGTATAGCTATCGGCGGCGGGTTGAGCGGCCTGGTACTTACCATCGTCAACTACCAGCCCAATACTTACCCAGCCTCCCGCTACCCTGGCGGTTTTCCACCTTACCATGACTCTTGTCACCGGTGCTGCGTTCCTGCTAGGTATTATTCCCATGTTGTTTAATGATTTTGATGATAAAAAATACGCGATGATCACCGCAGAACTTAAACAGCGCCGGGCTCAAAAAGCAGGGGAAGAATAATTATGAGGACAAGGGAACTTTTTAACACGGACTGGCAGTTTTACTACGGTGAGGCAGGGCCAATCCTAAAAACCGTTAACAAATCGGGATGTCTTGGCGGTATTACCAGCGCCCTTCCCGGCGAGCGGGGGGAGGCGGTAAAGCTGGGACCGGCGGGGAAATTTTTCCTCAGTCTTTTATCCGCGGGCCCGGAAAACGGAGACTCCCCGATGGGAGTACTTTTTGGCACTGATAATAAAGCGTCTACGGTACGCTGGAGGCCGGTAAATCTACCCCACGACTGGAAGACGGAATTGGAATATACCCCCGATAAAAGCGTTTTTATGGCCGGAGCCAAGGAAAACGGAGTGGCCTACTACCGTAAGGTCTTTCCCCTTGCCAGGGAGGACGAGGGGAAGCATATCGCCGTGGAGTTTAACGGCATCTGCCGTTCCGCCTCGATTTGGTTTAACGGCTGCTTCCTGGGGGACCACTACAGCGGCTATACAAGTTTCAGCTTTGACCTTGCGGACCTGGCAAATTACGGCGATGAGGGAGACAATGTCCTCCTGGTACGGGTGGATACCACCACTGGGAATGAGGGCTGGTGGTACGAGGGGGCAGGGATATACCGGGATGTGTATCTGGTAAAGACCGATACCCTCCATGTGGATACCTGGGGTACCTATATCCATCTGGATAAATTGGAGAATGGCTCCGCCCTGATGATCGCGGAGACCACCCTGGTAAATCGGGCTTATGAATCGCGCAGCGCCCGGATGGATACATTATTTTTCGATGACCGGGGGAATAAGGCGGGAAGCGCCGGAAGCTCCTTCACCCTTGGACCCCTGGACAGCCTAACCCTTATCCAAAAAATCACCTTGCCGGAACCCCGGCTTTGGTCACCGGAAACGCCGGTCCTATACAGGGCCTTGTCCACTATTACCGAAGATGATGTTGTTGTTGACGAGTACCCCAGTACCTTCGGCATCCGTACCGTGGCTTATACCGCCGAAGGCCTGATCCTCAACGGTAAGCCCATTCCCCTAAAAGGAACCTGTGTTCACCAGGATTTTGCGGGGATCGGGACCGCCCTTCCCGGGGACATTCACGGGTATAAGATACGAAAGCTGCTGGAGATGGGCAGCAACGCCTATCGCAGCGCCCACCATCCGGCGGACCCGGTGCTGCTGGATATCTGTGACCGGCTGGGGATGCTCGTGATAGACGAGAATCGTCTGCTTGAAAGCAGTGAACTGCGACTTGGAGATCTGCGGGATTTGATCAAGCGGGATCGCAACCATCCCAGCGTTGTCCTTTGGTCCCTCTGCAACGAGGAGATGATCGGCGGCAGTTCCCTGGCGGTAAGGATGCTGCGGCATCTGGCAAACGAGGTCCGCCGCCTGGATAAAACCCGGCCGGTGGTGTCGGCGGAATTACTTCCGCCCGGGGGAGCCCTGAATCCCGAATATTTCAAGATCTTTGATGTCCTGGGTTTGAATTATCCGGAGTCACCTTTGATGGGTGATAACCTTTCCAAAATCAAGGCGGCGTACCCCGAAGGCCGTTACCTGAATTCAGAAACCGCTTCGTATTTTTCCACCCGAGGCGCTTATGCCGACGATTGGGAACGCTGCCAAAATAACAACTTCGGCTCCCGGTTTTCCATGATGAGCCCCGGTAAAAATGTCAAAGATCCCATCGGCGCGGGGGGTACTGCACGGCCCGAAGATGCTCTGGGTTTCTATGCCGCTAATCCCTACACCGGCGGGGTGTTTATATGGACCGGTTTTGATTACCGGGGTGAACCTTCGCCCTTCCCCTGGCCGGCTATCAGCTCTCAATTCGGTATCATGGACACCTGCGGATTCCCTAAGGATTATTACTACTACTATAAAGCCCATTGGACCGCCGCAGCCCTGATCCACGTCATGCCCCATTGGACCTGGCCCGGCAGGGAAGGGGAAAACATACGGCTGCGGGTTTTTACAAACTGTGAAGAGGCGGAGATTATGGTAAACGGCAGTTCCGCAGGGCGGAAGAGCTGCGGACAAGACTGGACAGAATGGGAACTGCCCTATACTCCGGGGGTCCTGGAGGCAGTGGCTTACCGGGACGGAAAAGAAGCGGCCCGGGAGATTCACAGAACTGCCGGAGCCCCGGCGGCATTGGTTCTTGAGCCTGAAAGCTGGACGGAAACCCTGCTGCGGGCCGGGGCCGCGGCGGTGGTTTCGGTTTCCGTACTGGACAGGGAAGGGAATCCCGTGCCCGCCGCGGACAACAGTGTTAGTTTTGAAGTGACCGGGAACGGGAGGCTTCTGGGGCTTGGCAACGGAGACCCGGCGGATCACGGCGGCGATACTTACCCGGTTCGCAGGCTTTTCGCCGGGAAAGCCGCCGCGATCATTGAGGCCGGGGCCGGAAAAAACAGCCTTATCCTCAAGGCCGCCTCCCCCGGTCTTACCGGGGCCGCGCTGGAAGTTAAAATACGATAAATCCTCCGGCGGGACCGGCAGACAAGTCCGCCTGCCGGACTTCAGCGGCCCCGCCTTAAAGCCCCGGCAATGTTGTAGCAGTAGTCCCCCACCTTTTCTATGCGGCGTACCACGTCGATAAAGAGGAGTTCCGCCTTTACATCGGCTCCGGCTTCGATCCGCTTGCGGCCCATCTTTCGCAGTTTATCCCGCGATTTATCAATGCTGTTTTCAAGTTCCGCCGCGTAGCTTTCCTGCTCCGCCGTGATCGTCTGTCCCAACTGCTCCCGGACAAAGGCAAGAAAATCTTCAACCAGCCGCGTGTAGGGGGCCAGGGCTTCCATTTCCTTATCTTTGAAGTAAAGTTTCTTTTTGACGCTGCGTTCCAAAAGCAGGCTTACGCTGCAACAGTCATCGGTCATGTCTTCCAGATCGGAGATGATCCGTAACAGTTGGTATATCTTCCGTTCCGATTGCCCGCTTAATTGGGGACGGCGACATTCGATGAGGAAACGGGTCAGCTCTACCCGCATCTCATCGGCAAATTCTTCTTTGTCCCGCATTTCCGTTACCAGGGCATCTACGGCTTGTTCTTTGTTATCCGTGTGGTAAAGGTTTTGCAGGGCGCCGCTGATGTTGGCAAACATGGAAGACGCCAGCCCCGCCATATCCCGGATTTCCTTTTCTACCCGGATAATGTTCAGTTCCGGGGTATTCTGGAGGGTACCGGAGACATACTCCAGCCGGTAGGTCCTTCTGCCCCCAGGAGCGGCTTTTTCCTTATCCTTGATCAGGAAAGAGACCAGGGCGGCAAATTGGGTTATAAAGGGCAGGAACAGGAGAGTCCCCATCATATTAAAAATTGTGTGAAACATAGCCAGATGGGTGGCAATCCCGCCTCCCGCCGCCGGTCCCGGAATAATAAAATCCACCAGGGCTATCAAAGGGTTGATAAAGATCACCGCCACCACACTGCCCACTACGTTAAAGAGTACGTGTACCAGGGCGGTCCGCTTGGCCGCGGTTTTGGCGCCAATGGCGGCCATGATCGCGTCAATGGTAGTACCGATATTGGCCCCCAGGATCATGGCCGCGGCGGTTTCAAAGCTGATCATGCCGGTCATCGCCATGGTGATAGTCAGGGTAATGGTGGCCGCGGAAGAGTGCATCAGCAGCGTAACCCCGGTCCCCACCCCAAGGCCGATAAGGATGGACAGGAACCCCAGGTTGGAAAAATGGCGGATAAATTCCAGATGGGCGGCGTCCATGGTGGGGAGGGCCTCGGTGAGGAAGCGGAGGCCCAGGAAGATAAAGCCAAACCCCATGAAAACTTCCCCCAGGTCCCGCCGCTTCCACTTGAGGATCTGCATAAAAAACCCGATTCCCACCGCCGGCAGGGCAAGGGAGGAAATATCAATACTGAAACCTACCAGGGATACGATCCAGGCGGTGGTGGTGGTGCCAATATTGGCTCCCATAATCACCCCGATTGCCTGGGTTAAGGAGAGGAGGCCGGCATTTACAAAGGAAACCACCATGACCGATACCGCGGAGGAGGATTGAACCAGGGTGGTTACCACTATCCCCGTAAGAATCCCTACAAAACGGTTTTTAGTCATTAAGTTGAGGAAATGCTGCAACCGGTCCCCCGCGACGTGCTGGATACCGTCACTCATTACCTTCATGCCGTAGAGGAAAAGGCAGAGCCCTCCTATTACCCGTAACAGAATCATGATCACCGTGGACATGCCGATACCCTAATTCATTTGACATGAAAAAACTATAGTCTTTTAATGAATATATGGCCGTGGTTATACTTTACGGAACCATGCCGGTTCGCCGCACGGGGCCCAAATATTCCGGCGGGCTATACCAGCCTTACGATAGAGGGCATACTATGGCAGGAGAATACGATGGATAACGATGATAAACATCCCTTTATGAAACGATTCACCAAGGGTTATACGTTCAAAGTGCTTATGCTGATACTGCTGGTTTTGCTTTTGCTGATACCGCTGAACATGATCCGGGGACTGGTGAATGAACGGGGGATGACCGCTGAAAAAGCCGAGTCGGATATTATGGAGGCCTGGGGGAAGGAACTCATTGAGGCGGGGCCTATCTTGGTGATTCCCGGTGTAAAAACCGAGGAATTTATTACCCGCTCGGAAAAGGACGGGGAAAAGGTAGAAGTGGTAAAGACCCCTTTTACCCTGGTAATAAGTCCTAAAAAACTAAATATAGACGCGATTTTCAAAACCGAAGTCCGCCGGCGCGGTATTTTTTCCGTACCCCTCTTTTCCGGCGCCCTTAGCCTAAGCGGGAGTTTTGATCCCTCCGCCGCCATAGCGGGGCTGCTTCCCCAGGAAACTATTTTCCCCGGCCAGGCGGAACTGGTTATCGCCCTTTCCGGGCAAAAGGGGATTCGAAAGATAAACGCCTCAACCTGGGGGGATGACCAGCTTTTCTTCCAGCCCGGAAACAGGGGGCACAATTTGTTTACCTCCGGTTACCGGAGGACCGGTGGCAGCGGTATCAACGCGGTTCTGCCCCGGTTTGAAGAAAACAAGGAGACCGGTTTTTTAATAAACATAGAGATTCAGGGGGGCCAGTTGATACGGGTATTGCCCATGGCGCAGGATACCCATGTCAGCATTGTTTCCGATTGGCCGTCCCCTTCATTCCAGGGCGCATTCCTTCCCAATGAATCGGCGATTGGGACGGCCGATTTTTCCGCATCCTGGGACATCAGTTACCTGAGCCGGGATATACCGCTTTTTTTGAAAAAATACAACGGCGATGATTACCGGTATGACGATTCGCTGTTTGGAGTTGATTTTTTCCG
>JAIRNB010000327.1 GCA_031258265.1 Treponema sp.
CCCATTAAGCCCATCATCGGCTGCGAGCTTTACGTGGCCCCCGGTTCCCGCTTCGAGAAAAAGGGATCGGAGAACGACAACAAGTATTACCATTTGATTCTCCTGGCGGAAAACCGGGAGGGTTACTTCAATCTGGTTAAGCTCTGTTCCAAAGGCTATACCGAAGGTTTCTACCACCGTCCCCGGGTGGATGAGGAGCTTCTTGCCCGGTACCACGCGGGGCTTATCGCCCTTTCCGCCTGTGTCTCCGGGGAGATTCCCCGGCTGATCCAGGCGGGAAAAGTGGCGGAAGCGGAGGCCAAGGCCCTGCGCTACCGGGAGATCTTTGGGGAAGGCAGCTTCTACCTGGAGATTCAGGACCACGGCATCCCCCGGGGAGGGCTGCGGGGGAGTTCCCTGTCCCAAAAGGACATCAACAAGGTCCTGGCGGAAATTTCCGCCAGAACAGGCATCCCCCTGGCGGCCACCAACGATGTTCACTACCTCAGGCAGGAGGACGCGGCGGCCCACGATGTACTGCTTTGTATCGGTACGGGGAGGCTGCGGACGGACGAGCGGCGGAAAAAGTATTACGGGGATCAGTTCTACTTTAAGACCGAAGAGGAGATGGCGGCTCTTTTCCCCGAATACCCGGAGGCGATCAGTAATACGCTGAAGATAGCCCGCCGTTGCGCCCCGGATGTACCGGAGATCGATGTCAAGGAACTGCCCAAGTACCTGCCGGATTTTAAGATTCCCCCGGATTTCGCCGATGCGGACCAGTACCTGCGGCATTTAACCATGGAGGGGCTTCCCAAACGTTACCCCGCCATGCCGGAGGAGGTTCTTAAACAGGCCGAATACGAGCTGGACGTGATCATCAAGATGAATTTCACCGGATACTTCCTCATTGTGGCGGATTTTACCAACTGGGCGAAGGATCAGGGTATCTCCGTAGGGCCGGGCCGGGGTTCCGGGGCGGGGTCCATCGTGGCCTACGCCCTGCGGATCACCGATATAGACCCCCTGAAATACGGCCTCCTTTTTGAACGTTTTCTGAACCCGGAACGGATTTCCATGCCGGATTTTGACATGGACTTCTGCAATGAACGCCGGGAGGAAGTTATCCAGTATGTTACCGAAAAGTACGGCAAGGAGCGGGTGGGACAGATCATCACCTTCGGGACCCTGGGGGCCAAACAGGTGATCAAAGATGTGGCTCGGGTGCTGGACATCAGCATCGCCGAATCCGAAATGATCACTAAACTTATCCCCAAGGACCCGAAAATTACCCTGGAGAAGGCTTTTAAGGAGGAGTCCCGCCTGGGGGAAATGGAGAGGGACCCCAGGTATACCGAACTTTTCTCCCTGGCCCGGAAGCTGGAGGGCCTCCACCGTCATTCCAGTATCCACGCCGCGGGGGTGGTAATAGGAAAATCGGAACTGGTGAACTACGTGCCCCTCTACCGGGACCAAAAGACCGGGGGTGTAGCCACCCAGTACACCATGGGTTTCCTGGAACAGTGTGGCCTGGTAAAGATGGACTTTTTAGGACTCAAAACCCTGGACCTTATTAAACACACCGTAGAGATAATCCATAGCCGGGGCGGGGAGTATGCCTCCTTCGACATTGAGCAGGTTGATGAACTGGACCCCCCCACCTATGCGATGCTGGCGGAAGAACAGAACGAAGGGGTGTTCCAGTTTGAAAAACCCTGGTGGAAGGAGATTCTGCGGAAGGCAAAGCCCGCCAGCATCGGGGAACTGACGGCCCTTAACAGCCTGGGGCGGCCGGGGCCCATGAAATTTATCCCCCAGTTCATCGAATCCAAGTGGAATCCCCGGCTTATCAAGTACCCGGACCCCGCCCTGGAGGGTATTCTTAAAGAAACCTATGGGATCATCACCTACCAGGAACAGGTGATGCAGGTAGCCAGGATCGTGGCGGGCTACAGCATGGGAAAGGCGGACCTGCTCCGCCGGGCCATGGGGAAAAAGAAAAAGGACATTATCGACGCGGAAAAAACACCCTTCCTGGAGGGGGCCATTAAACAGGGTTACTCCCGGGAAAGGGCGGGGGAAATCTACGACATTCTGGTTCCCTTTGCCGATTACGGCTTCAACAAGAGCCACGCCGCGGCCTACTCCATGCTCTCCTTCCGAACCGCCTACCTAAAGGCTAACTTCCCCGCGGAGTTCATGGCCGCCAACCTGACCAACGAAATCGGCAGCGCCGACAAGGACAAGCTGGGGGAATACATCGAAGTTACCCGGAAAATGGGTATCCCCATAGATCCCCCCGACATAAACCGTTCAAAAAAGAATTTCACCGTGGTGGACAACCGCATCGTTTACGGCCTCAAGGCAATCAAAGGCATAGGGGACATCCCCGCGGAGGAGATCATCCAGGGCCGTAAAGACGGACCCTACAAAAGCTTCATGGATTTCCTTAACCGGGTGGACATCAAAACCACGGGTAAGAAGGGTATTGAACTGCTCATCCAGACCGGGGCCTTTGACACCCTTGGGCAAAGCCGGGAAATCCTGCTGGGGAATCTGGAACGGGCGGTGGACTATGCCCAAAACATCAAAGACGAGTCGAAGTACGGCCAATCCAGTCTCTTTGGGGACACCGGGGAAAAACTCTACCCGGATTTTATCTTTGATCCCTTCCCGGAAAAAAGCCGAGAAGACAAACTGCGGCTGGAAAAAGAACTCATGGGCTTTTACCTTTCCGGCCACCCCCTGGACAGCTACAGGGAAGCCTGGGAACGTTACGTCCGCCTGGACCTGGGGAATCTGGAGGGGATTGCCGGGGGACCCTGCGTACTGATAGGGATTCTGAAGGGCTTAAAACC
>JAIRNB010000334.1 GCA_031258265.1 Treponema sp.
GAATGCTGGCGGATGCTGCGGCTGGGTTTCGGTATCGGCGCCTGCTTCCTTTGGGGGGCCCTGACCAATGACGGCCTGCCGGTGGCCTGCGAGACCGATGTGCTGGGGGCCCTGGGGACCTCCCTGGCCTTTGGCGCCCTGCGGGGGGATACCCGGCCTTTCTTCGCCGACATTACCATCCGGCATCCTACCAACGACAATGCGGAACTGCTGTGGCACTGCGGTCCCTTTCCCTACTCTCTGGCTAAACCTGGCGCGGGGAAACCCTGCGTTATCGACTGCAAAGGCCAGTGGGAAATCAGGGGAGGGGATATTACCCTGGTAAGGCTGGGCGCCCTGAACGGGAAATACAGCCTCTTTGCCGATGAAGCGGTTAGTACCGAGGGGCCGAAAACCAACGGTACCTATATTTGGGTAGAAACCAGGGACTGGCCAAAATGGGAGCGGAAATTTGTAACCGGTCCCTATATCCACCATGTCACGGGGATGCACGGGAAATACCGGGCTGTTCTCCATGAATCCCTTAAATATCTGGGAGATATACAGCCGGATTATGTTGACTATCGATAATACAATATAAATCCAAGGAGAAAACGCTATGGCGATAGCCACGCTTGATGATGTTTTGCCCCCGGGACGGGCGCAAAAATACGCGGTAGGGGCTTATGATTTTATGTCCCCCACTATGATGCTGGGAATTATCGATGCGGCGGAAGAGACTAGAACCCCGGTGATCCTCCAGTTTCCTGACGGCGCCTGTATGGAAGACCTGGAGATCTTCGCCCCGGCCATGGTGGCGGCGGCAAAGAAAGCCTCCGTGCCGGTGGTCATCCATCTGGATCACGGAAAAAGCATCGAAGCCTGTAAACGCTGTCTGGATGCGGGCTTCTCTTCGATCATGATTGATTCCTCCACCCAGCCTTACGATGAAAACGTCCGGATCACCAAAGAAGTGGTAGCCCTCTGCAAACCCCTGGGCATTCCGGTGGAAGCGGAGCTTGGACACGTAGGCCAGGGCAAGGATTACGACCCGGATAATTACCAGTACACGGATCCGAAAGAAGCGGCGGCCTTTGTAGAGGCCACGGGGATTTCCGCCCTGGCTGTGGCTATTGGCAACGCCCATGGAGTCTACCGGGGGAAACCGCGAATCAACTATCCGGTGCTGGAGGAAACAGCCAAGCTTGTTTCGATTCCCCTGGTTCTCCACGGGGGTTCCGGCATCAGCGATGAGGATTTCAAGAAGATCATCAAGATGGGGGTCTCCAAGATCAATATTTTTACGGAGCTTGCCCAGGAGGCGGGGGCCCGGCTTAAGGCTATAGAGAATGAAAAGCTGGATGTTTTCTCCGCCACTGAAGCGATTCGGGCCGGTTTTAAGGCCCGGACTCTGCAAAAGATCCGGCTTTTTGAAACCAAAAGTATATAAGAGGAGGTATATTGTGTCCAAACTTAAAGCCGCGTGGATTGGATTTAGGGAAGAAGGGGTTGAACCCTTTGACAGCTTCAAGAAGTACGCTGAAATGGGCTACAAAGCCATGGACGGCGACCTTTCCCGGCTGCCCGGAGATAAAAAAGAAAACCTTAAACGTTTCCGCGATCTAGGGCTCTCCTGTCTCTGTACATGGTCCGGTCCTATGAAGGACCTGGTTAATGATGAGGGGGCCATAAAAGATACTATTGAACGGGCTAATTTTTATCAGGTCAAAAATATCAATATCGGATGGTCAACGGTGATCAACAGCTTTGGCGAGGGTTACGGTCACAATGGCAGCTACGATTCGATGATGCAGGATATTGATATTATGAACAAACTGGTAAAGAGATTTGCCGGCGAGGGCTTTACCCCCCAGTATCACAATCACTACCAGGAGTTCACCGTCACCTACAAGGGTGTTTCCGTAATGGATTATTTTCTTTCCCTGATAGACCCCCGGCTCAAGATCAAACTGGATGTGGGCTGGGTCTATGTGGGGGGCCTTGATCCGCTGGAGTACATGGAAAAGATAAAGGACCGGCTGGGGCTTCTCCATGTTAAGGATTTTACCGAACGGATTCAGCCCCGTTACCTGGTTAATGCGGATAAGGTGACGGATTTCTGCTTTACCTCCGTGGGGACCGGAAAACTGGATCTCAAGGGTATTCTGGGGAAAGCCTGTGAGCTTGGGATTGAATACGCCATCGCCGAACAGGACCGGGTACGGCATTTAAGCTGGGCGGATTCTTTACATTGCGCCTATCTTAACATGAAAGAAACCGGTTTTTTGGAGTAGAAAGATGTATAAATCACTCAACCCAGGACTGGTGAATATTAAAGTCTCCGGTTTCCGGGAAACTTTGGCCATTGCCCGAAAGTACGGTTATGGGGCGGTGGAGTACAGCCCCCTTGCTTTGGAGGAACAGGGAATCGGGATGTCCCAAGCCCAGGATGAAATGGGGCAGTATGGGGTAATCATCTCCAACTTCGGGCTCCCTGTCACATACCGGACTAGGGAACAATTTAACGAAACTTTTCCCAAACTGGAAAAAACCGCCCGCAACGCCCGGAGACTAGGTATCAGCCGCTGTTATACCTGGATGCCAAGTTCCTCCGACGAATTCGACTTTGCCGAAAATTTTAAACGCCACAAAGAAATGCTGGGTCTCTGTGCCCAGGTTCTTAAAGAATACGATATTTCTTTTGGCGTCGAATTTTTGGGACCCAAAGGGGCCTGGACCCGGGGGAAGTATCCCTTTATCCACACCCTTACGGGGATGCTGGAACTCTGCGACGCCATCGGCACCGGCAATATGGGGCTTCTCCTGGATGCCCACCACTGTCATTGTTCCGGCATCTCAGGCGACGCCTTTGTGAAACTGATCCGCGGTGAAAAAGACATTGTGGTAGTCCACCTTAACGACGACGCCAAGGGGGTCCCCCCCGGCGATCTGCCTGATTCACCTCGTTACTATCCGGGGGAAAAGGGGGGCGGCGGAAATGATGTAAAGGCTTTTATGCGGGGCCTGGAGCAAATAGGGTACACAGGTCCGGTAATAGCGGAACCTAACAGCGCCGCTATTAAGGCTATGAGTGATAACGATGCTATCGCTAAACTGATTTCGGAGAGTACCGATTCTGTCTGGCCCCAATAGGGCCGGGGGTCTTTCCTGTCCGAAGGTAAAGCGAAGTATAGACAACACCAATTTTTGCGAGGAGGCAAAAGATGGACGTAAAGCCGGTAAAGGTAGCTTTGATTGGAAGCGGAAGCATCAGCTACACCTACCTCAACACTCTGACCAGCGGGTTACAGATTGTTGAGATGGTGGGGTGTTCCGATCTTATCCCCGAACGGAGTAAGGCCCGGGCGGAACTCTTTGGTATTCGTCAGATGACCAATGATGAGATTCTTTCGGATCCGGAGATTGAGATCGTGGTAAACACTACCCAGCTCTGGAATCACAACGCCGTTACCAAGATGATTCTGGAAGCGGGTAAGCACGCCTATTCCGAAAAAGCCATGGGGCATAATTACGAAGGGGCTAAGGCAAATTACGATCTGGCTAAAAGTAAAGGGCTTTTTACCGGCAGCGCCCCGGATTGTTACATGGGTTCCGCCTGGCAGACCGCCCGTAAGCTGATCGACGACGGTTATATCGGTATTCCCCTTATTGCCTATTCTATGTGTATGCGGGGTTATGGTTCCAATGAACGGCCTGGCAACGCTTT
>JAIRNB010000344.1 GCA_031258265.1 Treponema sp.
TTAGCTTTTTAGGCAATATTGAAAATGACAAAGTCCTTGCCAAAATAGATGCTTCGAGAGTGAACTCCATGGACTTCCATGCCAGAATTCGTCTTATCATTGCCATCTGGTATGGTGGAACCGATCCTTCGTTATGCCCGGAAAGCCAATGAATACATCAAAACCGCCTTGATGAAATTTGGGCTCAATACATTGAAACCCTTGAAGCCATCTGCCTGTTTGCCCGAAAAAGTACTTCAGAATCGGCGATTTTTCTTGACCCTTGTGCTTCCAAATAGGTATTTTTTAAGAGAACGGCCCTATCCTAAAAGAATTCTCGTTCCAGGGCGGACGGCTTTGGGGTTTTAGAGGCGGAATAGTTTTACACGGAGACTGCGCCCCGCGGGGGGTGCAACTAAACGAAAAGAAAATGTCAAAACACCCATCAAAAAGCGCCATTCACCACAAAGAACCGGGCAATGAAACCGGCAGGCCGGAGGAAGCGGGGACTATCCCGCAGGAGCCGGAACAAGAGCGGGCCGGGAATACGGGTTCCGGGGAGGCTGGGCTGGAAACCGGAGAAAATCCGGTGAACGATACGGCCGCAGAAGCGCCCGCCGGAGGGGAAGAGGCCGCGAAGGGCGGTGAAAGTTCCGGGCCGGAGGAACGGATCGCGGAACTGGAAGCCCAAAATGCCGATCTCAAGGACCAACTGCTCCGCAAGGCGGCGGATGTCGAGAATTTCCGCAAGCGGATAAACCGGGAAAAACAGGATGCCATTGATTTTGCCAACCAGAGCCTGCTTTTGGACCTGATCCCGGTCCTGGACGATTTTGACCGGGCCATGCAGTCTGCGGAAATTTCCAGGGATTTTACCGCCCTTTATGAGGGCCTGGGGATGATCGCCCGGCGGCTGAGTTCCATCCTGGACAGCAAATGGGGGCTTAAAAGCTATATTTCCGCCGGTACCCTCTTTGATCCCAACTTCCACGAGGCCTTGATGATGGAAAAGTCCTCGGCGGTTACTGAACAAACCGTTCAAATGGACCTGCTTAAGGGCTATACCCTGAAAAACCGGGTAATCCGCAGCGCCAAGGTCAAGGTTTTAGACCCCGATCCTTCGGCCCCTGCCATAGAGGCCCCCAAAGCGGTGGAAGATCCGGTGGAAGCTGAAGGGGAAGGGAAGCCGGAAACCTAGCAGCCTGACGGCAATGAGAACACGGTTTTTATTTCCCGGCGGGGAACCGTATCGCGCGGCAAAGCGCGGGTTTTAGAATATGCTTAAGATCGGGGCAGCGGGGACTTGTTACGGCTTTCCTAAAGCTTTGGTTTTGGGAAACTGCGTTTTGCCTGTCCGGCTTCCCCGAATTCAAGGAAAAAGCGGGCTTTTAGCCGTTTTTTCCAGGGTAAATATTAACACTTAGGGCGGCGGCGGCCCTATATAAGGAGCTAACTATTATGGGAAAGATTATCGGCATTGACCTGGGGACTACCAATTCCTGTGTATCCGTCCTGGAAGGCGGCGAACCCGTGGTTATCCAGAACTCCGAAGGGGGGCGTACCACCCCCTCTATCGTCGGGTTCACCAGCAAAGGGGACCGGGTTGTGGGACAGCCGGCAAAAAACCAGATGATCACCAATCCGGAAAATACCGTGTATTCGATAAAACGGTTCATGGGCCGTTCTTACTCCGAGGTGGGGGCCGAGATGAAGCGGGTACCCTACCATGTGGTAGAACAGGCCAACGATCTGCGGGTAGACATTGCGGGGAAGAAGTATTCCCCCCAGGAAATTTCCGCCTTTATCCTCCAAAAAATGAAACAGACCGCGGAAGACTACCTGGGTGAAACGGTCACCGAGGCGGTGATCACCGTACCGGCCTACTTCAACGACGCCCAGCGGCAGGCCACCAAGGACGCGGGGAAGATCGCCGGGCTGGACGTAAAACGGATCATCAACGAGCCCACGGCGGCCTCCCTGGCTTTTGGTTTTAACAAGGACCAAAAAAAAGAGAAGACCATCGCCGTGTACGACCTGGGGGGCGGCACCTTTGATGTTTCCATCCTGGAACTGGGAGAGGGGGTCTTTGAGGTAAAGTCCACCAATGGGGATACCCACCTGGGGGGCGATGATTTTGACCTGAAGATCCTGGAATGGCTTATCGAAGAATTCAAACGGGATACGGGAATAGACCTGGGGCAGGACCGGATGGCCCTGCAGCGGCTGCGGGAGGCCAGCGAAAAGGCAAAGATCGAGCTTTCCGCCATGCAGACCACGGAGATCAACCTGCCCTTTATCACCGCGGACCAGAGCGGACCCAAGCATTTACAAAAAAGCCTGACCAGGGCGAAATTTGAACAGATGGTAGCCGATCTTTTAGAGCGGTCCAAGGAACCCTGCAAGAAGGCCCTGACGGACGCGGGGCTTAACGCGGATCAAATTGACGAGGTGATCCTGGTAGGGGGTTCCACCCGGATTCCCGCGGTCCAGCAGATCGTCAAGGACCTGTTCAAAAAAGAACCCAACAGGGGAGTAAACCCCGACGAAGCGGTAGCCATCGGCGCGGCCATCCAGGGGGGTATCCTGGGGGGCGATGTGAAGGATGTGCTGCTTCTGGACGTAACTCCCCTTTCCCTGGGGATCGAGACCCTGGGCGGCGTGATGACCCGGCTTATCCCCCGGAACACCACCATTCCCACCCGAAAAAGCCAAGTTTTCTCCACCGCGGCGGACGGACAGACCGCGGTCTCCATACAGGTACTCCAGGGCGAACGGGAAATGGCGTCCCAAAACCGTACCCTGGGCCGTTTTGACCTGGTGGGGATTCCCCCCGCGCCCCGGGGTATTCCGCAAATCGAGGTAACCTTCGACATCGACGCCAACGGCATCGTCCATGTATCCGCCAAGGACCTGGGGACCGGGAAAGAACAGAAGATCCGCATTGAAAGTTCCTCCGGCCTGAACGACCAGGATATTGACCGCATGGTTAAAGAAGCGGAACTCCACGCCGAGGAAGATAAAAGGGAACGGGAGAAAGCGGAGGTCCGTAACGAAGCGGACAGCATGATCTACAGCACCGAGAAAAACATCAAGGATCTGGGAGATAAAGTCAGCGCGGCGGATAAGTCCAAGACCGAAGAGGCTATCGCTGAACTCCGCAAGGCCCTGGAGGGCGGCGACATCCAGACCATCAAAGATAAGACCGAAGCCCTGAAACAGGCCTCCTACAAAATCGCCGAAGAAATTTACAAGTCCCAGGCCCAGCAGGGCGGGGGACAGCAGGATTTCAACGCCAATGCGGGGGCATCCGGCGGCGGAGATAACGCCGCGAATAACACCAAAAGCGCCGAAGACGCGGATTACGAAGTGGTGAACGACGACAAATAGCGGAAACACGGGGAAGACGGCGGGGAGAGTTTCCCCACTTCTCCCGGTCCGCTATAAATTAAGGATGCTGATGTGGCTAAACGTGATTACTACGAAGTTCTCGGCGTACCCAAAAACGCTTCCAAGGATGATATAAAAAAAGCATACCGTAGACTGGCTATCCAGTATCATCCCGACAAGAACCCCGGAAACAAGGATGCGGAGGAAAAATTCAAGGAAGCCACCGAGGCTTACGAGATACTTTCCGATGATCAAAAGAAGTCCGCCTACGACCAGTTCGGCTTTGCCGGGGTGGAAGGCATGGGAGGCGGCCATGACTGGAGTAATTTCCGGGGTTTCGAGGATATTTTTGGCGGCGGGGATTTTAGCAGCATCTTCGATACCATATTCGGAGGCGGCTTTGGCGGCGGTTTCGGGGGGGGCCGCTCCTCCAGAAACGCCAACGGAGCCCGCCAGGGGGCAAACCTCCGTTCCGATATTGAAATTTCCTTTAAGGACGCGGTTTTCGGTACCAAAGTAGAAATCCAGTATTCCCGGAACGAAAGCTGCCCGGCCTGTCACGGGACCGGGGCGGCGGAAGGTTCCGGCAAAAAAGTTTGTCCCGCCTGCCAGGGTTCCGGTCAGATACGCCGCAGCCAGGGCTTTTTCTCCGTGGCCTCTACCTGCCCTAACTGCGGCGGGGAAGGCTACATCATCGAGCGGCCCTGCAAGGAATGTGGCGGTTCCGGGGTTCAGCGAAAGCGGCAGAAGATCATGGTCACTATCCCGGCGGGGGTGGAAAACGGCCGGCGGGTACACATTCCCCGGCAGGGAGACGCGGGAGTCAACGGCGGGCCGCCGGGAGACTTGTACGTGTTTATCAGGGTCAAACCCCACGAGTATTTTGAACGCCAGGATCTGGACCTGTACTGCGCGGTTCCCGTTTCTATCGCCCAGGCCAGCCTGGGGGCGGAAATCCACGTAAGTACCCTGGACAAGAAAACCATCAAGGTTAAGGTCCCTTCCGGGATTCAAAACGGCAAAATGCTCCGTATCAAAAACGAGGGTGTCCCCTCCGGCAGCCGCCGGGGGGATCTCTACATCAAACTTATGGTCCAGGTGCCGGAAAGACTTTCCAAACGGGGCCGGGAACTGATGGAAGAACTCTCCAGGGTGGAAGGGGAAAACGACAGCCCCAAACCCATCCCCCTTTCCGTCCTGGCCGGCTCGTAAAGCCCCCGCGGTATTCCGTTATAGGCTGTTATGCGCCATTGCCTACACAAAAATAAAATGAAAACAGAAATTGTTGATTTATTTATGTGTTACAATTTATTGCCAAGTATTTTTGTGTGATTTTGGTTTTGCCTATTTTCCTGTCCCATACAAGTTGCCTGGTTTTTCCCCGTGGTATTATTGGTTCCTTTTATAGTGTTTGTTTTTTGTTTAGGAATTCCGGCCGGCCGAATAAAAGATTTTAAATTTGTTCCCTGTTTATGTTTGAATATTTTTATGCCGGACAACCTGACTAAAGATGATTTTCTATCAAAAAAGGCCGGTGTACATATAGCATCTGTTCCAGACTGATCTGTTGTCTTTTTTGCCAAATCCAGGTTGTCCTGACTGGATAGATAGAATGTTGCATTTTTCTTTTGTTTATGTTTGAATGATTTTTATATTGGACAACCCGGTTATAGACAGTTTCCTATCGGAAAGGCCGGCGTATATATAGCGTTTGTTCCAGACTGATCGGTTATCTTTTTTGCCAGGCCCAGGTTGTCCGGGATGAATGGGTGGATAGGATATTTTACATTTTTTATAATTCACATGTAGATACAATAGCCCGCTGTGTGATAAAATAGGGAAGGAATAATTATCGGATAAAAGGGCAAC
>JAIRNB010000115.1 GCA_031258265.1 Treponema sp.
TCAGAATGGCGTTGATCTTTTCTACCAGCTTCATGCACATACGGCCGTTATGGTAAGGGGTTTTCCAGCCGTTCACCGTTAGGACATTGTTCCGGTCCCAATCCGGCAGATCCGCCCGGCTGTACCACTCCCGGAACACCCCGCCCGAACGGTCGGACACATAGTTTTTGATGTACTCCACCATGTCCACGGTCTGTTTGAGAAAACTCTCCTCCCCGCTGATCTGCCAGGCATTGAAAAAGCCGTTGACTGCTTCCGCCTGGGTCCACCAGGACTTGCCACATTCCACAATCCCCGTTTCATCGGCTTCGTAATACATGCCGCCGAATTTTTTATCCATTCCTTCGTCTACGGAACGGGCGATTCGTACCGCGATAGGTTTGGCTTTCTCGATAAGCGCCTGATCCCCGTAGGCTTCGGCAGCCTCCACCAGGAGCCAGGACGCCTCAATGTCATGGCCATAGGAAATAAGAACATCCGTGGGCCGCCAGTCGGCGGTCATATAGGGTTTGAAGTGGTAAACGCTAAGGTCTAACAGTTTACCGGACATGATCCCGATCAGGGCCCCCACCCGTGCTTTTGAAGCGGGGCTTTGCTCCGCCCGCATAAAATTGGCGTAGGCTTCTATCAGGTGCAGATGGCTGTTAAGAACTTTTTCCCCATGGATCTTTTGGCCGTTAAAATACTCCAGTTTTTTACTCCAGTCCCGGTTAAGCCCCTCCCAGTACCCGTCATGGACTTTATCCAGCACATGGGTTTCGCATTGTTCCCAAATTTGGCGGGCAAGTTCCAGACCTTCCGGCTTGCCGGTGGCAAGGGTCAATTCCGAGCCGCCATAAATCGTAAAGGCCATGCCGTAGAGAACCTTATTATCGTCTTTCGGATTCCCCTGGGCATCAAGGTTCCAGAACTCGCCGCCGTATTTTTTATCCACAAAAAACTCTTTCAGGTAGGCAAGAGAATGTTCCGCCGCGGCCAGATACCCGGGGTCCCGGTATATCCGGTAGGCGCAGGCAAAAGTCCAAAGCATCCGCCCGTTGTGGACAAGAGAGCGGTCCGCGTCCTTTACCGGTTCCAGGTCTTTACGGCGTACCGCCCCGTACCAGCCCCCCTTAGGGTCATAATCGTGATCAAGATAAAACCGAAGGATATCCTTAATTTCCCCGTCCGCCCAATTACGCAGTTCCTGTAAGGTCCGGTTTACGTCCATACCATGCTCCTCCGGTGAATTAATTGATACACCTTTTATACCCGTTGGCTCCCAAACAAAACGAAGTTTCGTACAGTAATTGTTTTTGCGGGCGGCGCTACTAAGTCTTGAGGCCGCAGTCCCAGGGGGAACCCGGACCCCGGCCTAAACCGCCTCGTAGCCCGCTTTGATAGCCTCCAGGTTCATGGGAATGAATCTGTGTTTATCGGGGCTAAAGAAATTTTTCAGGATGCCTTCGGTTTCCTTCAGGGACAGGGCCCCGGTAAGGCGGGCCATGGCCCCCAGGGCTACCATGTTGGCAAAACGGACATTGCCGATTTTTTCCGCCAGGGCTGTGGCTTCCAGCTTGACAATCCGGATATCGGCACGCCGGGGCTCCTCTTTAACCAGGGTGGCGTTGATCAGTAAAACGCCGCCGGCCTTGAGGACCGCCTCACAGATAGGGAGGGAATCGCTGTTCATCACCAGGGCGGAGTCGGAAACCGTAACCAGGGGGCTGGCAATCTCCTCATCGGAGACGATAACCGAAGCCCTGGCCACTCCCCCCCGTTTTTCCGCCCCATAAAAGGGGAAAAAAGTGACATTTTTGCCTTCTTTCATGGCGCAGTACACCCAAATTTGCCCCAGGGACACGATACCCTGCCCGCCAAAACCGGCAAAAAATGATTTTTCCGTCATAGGTAATTCCATTTCCAAACGTACCGGATTTTTCCCCGGTATTCAAGGGCCATGCCCCGAGGGGGGAGAAATTTCGGAATAAGCCCCGGTTTCTTCCTGCTCAGAAGATTTTCCGCGGAGGACAGCGCCGAATGATAAGCTGTGCAATGCTGAAAGGTAATAATGAAAGGGTGGACAAACATTCGTTTATTCGAGAGTCTGGTTTAATACCCCGGAGTTCTGCTCCACGGAGGCTCATTCGCAGCGGACCGGGCCTTTTGTCCAGCAGTTTTTCTCGAAAACGATCTTCGTGGCCTGTAACGAAATTTTCCGTGGCATGGGACAGCTCTTCCTATTGCAACTTATTGCAACTTATTGCAACTTATACACAATCAACGCCTCGTTTATGAATTCGCATACCAGCGCGCTCCGAGGGTCTTCCCGGCCGCATGGATTTTTCCATTCACCTTAAGTTCACGTAACAATACTTGTATTTGGCTTCGGGAATGTCCAGGTAAAACCTGCTGCAATTCACCAAACGGGGTTCCTGTCGCTCCATTTTCTTTAATATGCTTATAAAGCAGCTCTTTGTTTGTATCTCTGTCCAGCCCCACATAACGGGTTCTAGCGCCTGTTTTTCCGGCAATCTCATAAAAAGCCCGGGCAAGTACAAATTTATTACGGCTGATGTGTTCAATAACCCCCATGTCGACAAGGTGTTTTGTACGGCCTTCAAGATTTTTAGGAATTTTCTGCTCGTAAAATAGACTGTTGATAACCAAAAAGTCTTCCGTAGAAAAACTTCCAAGGCGGTCATTTCCTATTCTGCTTATTAATAACAGCATGTTTTTGTCTAACACCAGGCCATTCAATGTAATACGTACAAGGTTTGCATCCGTCCCCGAGAAATCCGGCAATGCCTTGGCCTCTTTGATACTCAACTCGTATATGAGGTTCATGCCTTGACCTGATCTTTCCACCAACCCGCAACGAGAAAGCATCTCTGCTATTCGGCGGTTGCGCGGCGACTGGCGGTCAAGAATATTATCCAGCGTTATATCTCCCGGAAATCCGCCGGGGCTATCAATTACCAGACGATTTTGATACTGCCGTATGAATATACTTCCACCAAGCTGATAATTTCGGTGGGATACTGCGTTTAAAAGAGCTTCGCGGGCAATCCGTTCGTTGAAAGTCGGTACATCAAAGACAAACAACCCGTCTTGATAATGCTGCCTGTCGTTCCTCAAATTGATCAATTCCCAAAGACGATTATAACAGGAGAAAAATCCAACCCTGAATTCTTCCCGCTGCTGGGCCGGTCCCGAAGCTTCTGTGGAACGGTATTCAAATACAATTTCTGTCTGCGGAAGAAAACGCCCAAGAGAAGAATGTTTGCCAAATAGAATCAATGCCGCATAGGTTAACCCATTTTCAACAAGGACTTCACTATCGCGAAGCAGTTGTTCGACGCTTAGTTCTTTAAGTCTTGTGTTTCCGGTTTTTTCTATCCATTTTTTTCTAAATATTTCTATTGATGCTTCATCCAAATCCGCAATGGCCGCTTCTTCACAAATATCCCCGGAGAAATCATGCCCTGTTTCCGCATAAATTTTTCGTAGAATGTCCTGGGACATTTCAACAAGGCTGTCTCCTCTGCGCCGCCAGGCAATGCCATCGGCCTGTACCGGAAGTCCAAATGGACGGCTGGCTATTTCAAAGACAAGGATTCTCTTCCCTTTATGATTATAAAGCTGAAAATCAATACGAATATGTAATTTCTCTATAAGGCTGTTTCTTGTTCGTTCCGGCTGAGAAAAAGCATTGCTTCCAACAACTTTTCGGGGCCGGCGATCACTCACCCCAAGTACAAATATACCGCCGCCACTGTTTGCGATGGCACATGAATATCGAACAAGTTCATCAAATTTATAAGCATTTCTTGCCTCTTTAAATTCAACATTTTCACCTTCCGGAACGGTTAACAGATCACTGATATCATCTATAGCGGTAAGTGTAAAATGTTTTTTCTTCATTATGCTGTTTCCCACTGTACTTTCGTTTCTTTGTCCCTGCGATTAAAAATCACGCCCGGTCTTTCTTTCTCCTACCCGCCCAAGGTGTTTTTTATCTCCCCCAGGGGAAATACGGGGATCATGTTTTGTTCCAGCCATTCAACGGACTGGACGGGTTCCATACCCCAGTTGGTGGGGCACTGGGACAGGACCTCCACCATGGTGAACCCAATCCCCGCCATCTGGGCCTCAAAGGCTTTTTTTATGTAGGTTTTGAGCCTTCTGACATTGGCCGGGGTATTCACCGCCCCCCGGGCGATATAGCGGGTTCCCTCCAGGGTGGCCAGGAGTTCGGAAACCCGGATAGGATAACCCATGCCCGCTTCCACCGGGTCCCGGCCGTCCGGCGCGGTGGCGGCCTTTTGGCCTATCAGGGTGGTGGGGGCCATCTGCCCGCCGGTCATGCCGTAGATGGCGTTGTTGACAAAGATCGTGGTGAATTTCTCCCCCCGGTTTGCGGCGTGGATCATCTCGGCAGTACCGATGGCCGCCATGTCTCCGTCCCCCTGGTAGCAGATCACCAGGTGATCCGGCAGTATCCGCTTGATTCCCGTGGCCGCCGCAGGAGTCCGGCCGTGGGGGGGCTGCACCGAGTCGAAATCAAAGTACAGGTCCGCCCAGATAGCGCAGCCCACGGGGTTGGTGATCACCGCCCTGGCCCGCAGCCCCATCTCGTCTATTAACGCGGTGATGATCCGGTGGATCACCCCGTGGCCGCAGCCGCCGCAGTATTTGGTAGGCACATCGTAGAGGCTTTCAGGATGCCCCATCAGTTTTTTTTCAGCCATGATAACCTTGTTCTCTGTTTTCCTAAAATTTTCCTAGAATCTTCTTTGCCTCGGCAAAGACCTCTTCCTCCGTGGGGATCACCCCGCCGGAGTGGCCCAAAAGATGCAGCGCCGGTCTGGCCGCGCCGGGGGCCTCCAGAACCGAAAGCTTTACATCCTCCACCAGTTGTCCCAGGCTCATCTCCACGGTCAGGATTGGTTTTCCCGTGGCGGCGATTTTCCCCAGGGCCTTGTAGGGAAAGGGCCACAGGGTAATGGGCCGGAACAGGCCCAGGTTAATCCCCTCTTTTTCGGCCAGCTTCTTCGCCCCCAGGCAGACCCGGGCGGATGTACCGTAGGCCACCAGGCTAAGCTCCGGGCCCTCGCCGGAGAATTCCCCGCAGCCGGTCCGGTAACCGGAGGCTTCAAAGCGGACCTCCTCTTTTTTGACCACCTCGTAACGCTCAAAACGGGCCGTGGTCTTAAGCTCAAGCTCCTCGGGAACCAGGTTTATCGAAGTAATATGGACAGCCTCCCCGCCGGGCCGCCCCCCAAGCCCCCCGACGCACCAGTCCCGCGGGGGCAGTTCCCCCTGGTTTTTCTGCGGGGGCAGTTCCACCCCCTCCATCATTTGGCCGATCATCCCGTCCGCCAGCACAATAACCGGCATCCGGTACTTGTCCGCCAAATCAAAGGCCAGGTAAGTCAGGTCCGCACATTCCTGTACACTCTTGGGGGCCAGGACAATACAGTAATAGTCCCCGTGGCCCCCGCCCCGGGTAGACTGAAAATAATCACCCTGGCTGGGGGCAATGGAACCCAGGCCGGGCCCCCCCCGGACCACATTCACCAGCACCAGGGGCACATCCGCCCCGGCGGCGTAGGAGATACCCTCCTGTTTCAGGCTGACGCCGGGACTGGAAGAGCTGGTCATAGCCCGGGCCCCGGCGCAGGAAGCCCCATAAACCATATTGATCGCCGCAGTCTCGCTCTCCGCCTGGATAAACACCCCGCCCCGGTTCATGATATGCCGGGCCATATAGGCGATAAGCTCGTTCTGAGGGGTTATGGGATAGCCAAAATAAGCCCGGCAGCCCGCCCGCAGGGCGGCCTCCGCAATGGCATCGTTCCCCTTCATCAAAACCCTTTCGTTCATACCGCCGCCCCCAATTCGTACACATCGATACAGACATCGGGACATACCTCGTAGCAGTTCCCGCAGGCAATACACTTCTCAGGATTCACCAGCTCCGAAGGGTAGGACCCCGAAGCGTTGGGCCTTTGACTTTGCCCCAGCGCCTTCACCGGGCAGGCGCGGATACACAGGAGACAACCCTTACACAGTTCCCGGTCGATATGAACCTTTCCTCTCCTTGCCATGGAAATTTCCCCTCATATTGCAGTATATCCTGCCATTTTAGCGGTCCGGGGGCCGGTATGTGAAGTCACCGCCGAATTTTAGCGGCTCTCCAAGCCCTTGTGGGGGAACACATAGCCGGTCCCGCCGCTTTTTCCCGCCCCGCGCCCAGGCCCTTCGCGGGCGGTCCCCCCTCGCTGCGAAGTCCTCGGGGCAAACCCCCGGTTTGCCCCTGCGGTCTTCTCCGCTACCCCCCTGGCAAGGGGCGCCAGGCATTGGAAGACCTGCGAAAGAACCAACCAAGGTTCTTGAACAAGTCCAATATACTAAAATCATGGGAAATGAAGAATTGTCAAATTATATTGTTATTCATTGATCAGGGTATCCGCTTTGGGAAACCCTGTATAAAGGGTACAAGAATAACTGTTGGGGATATTTTTCAGTGGTTATCCGACGGAATACCTGTTTCAGAAATATTGGATGATTATTTCTTGTTATGCGGAATGTGGGCTAAAATTAGTTAGAAAATATGTAAAAAATTTAAATGAAGAACTCCGCCGCTCTGCGGCGGAATATCTTCGATCGAGAAGAAAAAGTCCTGCGGACTTTTCTCACCGGGGGTCTCTTGCCCACCATCATTGGCTGGGAATTGAACCGCCCCAGAGGCTCCCCCGCCGAAAGGCCGGTTCTTGGGGAGCAGACCCCCCTCGAATAAAAGGTATTGACAAAAATAAAAATCACGGATTATCATTATTTAGAGTCTGTCCATAATGTAGACACATTATGGATTCGGCATATATGCCGCGACCTCCTTAAAAAAGGTATTTGCGTACCGTTTTGGTACAAAACGGGAGCAAATGCAAGTTCTGTCCACAAAGTAACCGACTTTGTGGACAGACACTATATAGACAGACGCTACTTAGCCAGGAGTCCCGCCAGGGAGGGGATAGAGATAAAGTTCCCAATGGCCCCCCCTAGGCTGGAGAGGAAGAACACCAGCAGGGCCCGGCTGATCCGGTTCCGGTAGATTCCCCTGATGCTGGAAATATCGGCGGTAATATTTTGGGCGTCTTCTACCCTGGGCTTCCGCAGGCTTACTTCCACAATGCCGGAGAAGAAACCGACGCCGATAAAAGGATTGATGGTGGCTATGGGGGCCCCAACAAATGAAACCAGGGCGGACAGGGGATGTCCCAGGGCAATGAGAGTCCCCAGGGCCGCCAGGGAACCGTTAAGCAGCATCCATTCCAGCAGCCCGGTAAAACCGGCTTTTTCGCCGGAACGGAGGAATCCCGCGGCAATAAGACCGGCAATGATAATAGGGACGATCCAGCCCGCGGACTTGGAGAGGAAATTTTTTGCGGGAATGGTGTTTAGATCTTCCACATCGGAGGAACATTCCCCGGCGGCGATCTTTTCCAACTGAAGCTTGATACCCTGCAGGTGGCCGGCCCCCACCACCGCGGCAGCGCGGAGCCCGCCGGAACTGTTTTGAACGATTTCCCCGGAGCTAACGCTTTGCCAGATCTTGGCCGCCAGGTAGCGATCCCGCTCATCGATCAGGGTGGACTTAACCGGCGGCAGGTATTTTGCCATTTCGGCCATCATGCCGTCCAGCTCGCTGGCCTTCTTCAGGTTTTCGATCTCCGCTTCACTTAATTTTTCCGTGCTAAAGGCCCCGGCAATAAGGGACGAAAGGAGCTTGCATTTATTCCACAGCCCGCAGCGGGCCCAGGCCCGGCGCAGGGTAATCTGGACTTCCCTGTCGCAAAAACGGCAGGGAATCCCCAGTTCTTCCGCCGTCAGAACCGCAGTCTTCATTTCTTCCCCGGGCTTCACCCCCAGTTCATCCCCCATGCGCCGCTGAAAGCCGGATAACACCAGATTGGCTATAAGGAGGAAGCCCTTGCCCTCCTTGAAGACCTTGGAAATGTTGAGCCGTTCCCAGTTGTCTTTCCCCTCCATGGCGCTGTAACGGCCCTGGTCCAGTTCGACGCAGACCAGATCCGGCCGTTCCTCCCGGATTACCCGGCTGACCTCCTCTATGCTTTCCCGTGACACATGGGCGGTACCAATGAGGATAATTTCCCTATTCGCCGGCAGGGACAGTCGCAGATGGTGATCTTGCATGGTATACGGTCCCGGCCTAGTAGGCCGCGAGGTTCCGATCCTCCAAGGCCCAAAGTACCAGCCGCCATTCGGGAATAGTCATCCGTTGTTCAAGGTTCATTATTTCGGAGAGCATAAGTTCCGCCAGCCTTGCGTTTCCTTTAATATCGTAGTAGTTCGCCAAATAATAAAGCATCCGGGCTTTAAGTTTAAGGTCCTTCTCCTGGTTAATCCGCCGGGCGACCCCGTCATCCCCGTTCATATCCAGGTAGAGCCTGATCATAGCGTACTCCAGGCTGTCCCGGGGAAGTTTTCTCAACGCCAAATTTGCAAAATCCCGGATATTCCCCGGCTGCTCCATACGCCGCCAGTTCATCAACGCCAGAAGGGCATAGCTCCACTCATTGGGGGCGTAGTTATAAGCCTGGATAAAGGCATCCCTGGCTTCCTGCCACTGGCCGCCGCGCACCAGGAGCATTCCCAGCCCCTCCTGGCCGAAATAATAATCGGGCCGCAGCCTGACCAGGGCTCTGTAGTCCTCTATCGCCCCGGCATAGTCCCCCGCCTCGTCCTTGATTCCCGCCGAGTAAGCATAGGAGAGGAAATGTTCAGGATTAAGACTCTGCGCGTGGGTGAATTCTTCCAGGGCAAGCTGTTTACGGTTCAAATCCACCAGCACCATACCCCGGTCCATGGAAATCCAGTAGCTTTTATCGTCCAGTTTCCTGGCGGTATCCAGATCCGCCAGGGCCCGGAGGAGAAAACCCGCGTCCCGGTACAGGCGGGCCCGTTCCGCCCAAAGCAAAGCCTCCCCAGGGTACAGTTTAAGCCCTCCGTTCAGAAGTTCTTCCGCCTTTTGGGGTTCCCTGGCAAAACGGTATGCTTCGGCCCGCCCCAGGATAGCCTCAAGATTGCCCGGTTCCTCCGCCAAAGCCCGGTCAAAATAGGCCCCCGCCGCCGAGGGAGACCGTTTCTCCCCCCGGATAGCCAGGTTCCCCAGGCCGATAAGGGCAGGTACATGGCCGGCGTCGATCTTGATGATCCCCTCCAGGGCGGCTTTTTGTTCTTTTTCCCTGCCTGCGGCCCCTTCCAGGGCGGCAAGAACCAGCAGGGCCTGGGTATTTTCCGGTTCCCGGCCCCTAACCTGCCCGGTAATTTCCCTGGCCTCGTCCAGTTTCCCCGTGGAACAGAGAATCGACGCATTAAGCAGGAGCATATCACTGGTTTCCCTGTCCCCTTCCGCCATCCCCTCAAAAAGGGCCAGGGCGCCGTCATAGTTCTCTTCCCCAAGCAGGACGGATATTTTGGTTAGAATGTCCTCGATACTTTCTCCGGCCTCTTCTTCCTCAGGGGGGGGCAGTTCGGCCGCCTCATCTGGCGGCAATGGTAATACGGGAGACTGGTCCAAAACGGGGGCCGGCAGAACCTGGTCCGTTCCGGGAATCTCCGGCGGGATCGGGGACCCGGGGGGCGAAACACAGCCCAGGACCAGGATCAGGGGAAAAAGCAAAATCATCGCCAAACGTTTTATTCTCATTACTCCGGCACCTAACCTTGGATAGATAGTGTAGATAGATAAATGGGATAGACTCCATAGATTATCGGCAAATCGGAATGAATTCCACGGCCCGGTAATGTTCTCCGGGACACCTGGCATTTGCTTTTTTCG
>JAIRNB010000151.1 GCA_031258265.1 Treponema sp.
GTTCACCATGAAAGACGGCGGGATTTCGGGCAATATCGCGCAAGGCAACAATGTGAGCGGCGGCGGCGTCTTCGTGAATAACAGTGGAAAGTTCACCATGAACAGCCCCGCGGTTGCGGGCGCGTCCGGCAGCATCAAGGGCAACACCTGTTCAGGCGCTGTCAGTAATGTGTACAACGGCGGCACGGTAAACGGCAGTGCCAACCCCAACCCGCTTAACATCACCAATGGGCTTTTGTGGTAAAAGGACAGAATGTTAGGGCTTTCCCAAAACTGAAGTTTTGGGAAAGCCAGTTTTGCCCGCGTATGGTGTCAGTCACCGGTAAACGGAAAGATAAACCGCGCCATGTCTGACGGGTATTGATAGCCCCCTTAAGCCGGATATAATGAGCCCATGCTTTTTCCCCTTATCAAGGATATTCTTTCCCTTTCCGTGGATTCAGACCCCCAGGATTCCCGGGAACTCAAGGTCCGGGGCTGGGTTAGAACCAAGCGGGAACTTAAAAATCTTGTTTTTGTCGAGCTGAACGACGGTTCCTGCCTTAGGAATATCCAATGCACCTTTGACCGGAGCGGGGAAAATACGGCGGAATCCGTGCTGGAGGCCCTGGAAACCCTGGAGACCGGCGCATCGGTGGAAATAAGCGGGGTACTCGTCCCCTCCCCCGCCGCCGGCCAGGCGCTGGAACTGGCCGCCTCTTTTATCAGGATTATCGGGCCGGCCCCCGCCGCCGCCCGGCCCGGCATCCCCGCCTACCCCCTGCAAAAAAAACGCCATTCCCTGGAGTTCCTCCGGGAGATTTCCCACCTGCGGCCCCGGACCAACACCTTGGCCGCAGTAGCCCGGGTCCGAAGCCGCCTGGCCTTTGGGATACATCAGTTTTTCCGGGAAAACGGCTACCAGTACATCCACACCCCCATCATCACCGCCAGCGATGCGGAAGGGGCGGGGGCCATGTTCCAGGTTACCACCCTGGACCTGGAGGCCCTCTCCAAAAGCGGCCTCCCGGTGGATTACGGCAAAGATTTTTTCGGCAGAAAAACGGGCCTTACCGTCTCCGGGCAGTTGGAGGCGGAAACCTACGCCTCCGCCCTTTCCCGGGTTTATACCTTTGGCCCCACCTTCCGGGCGGAAAATTCCAACACCGCCCGGCACCTGGCGGAGTTCTGGATGGTGGAACCGGAAACCGCCTTTGCGGAACTGGAAGACAACATGGATCTGGCGGAGGAATTCCTCAAATTCCTCTTCACCATCGCCCTCAAAGACTGCGGGGAAGACCTGGCCTTCTTCGAGGCCCATTACGAAAAGGGGCTTATCAAAAACCTTGAAAGCCTTGCCTCCTCCCAGTTTTCCCATATCAGTTACAGCGCCGCGGTGGAGGAACTGGAAAAACACGCCGGGGCCTTCCAGTTCAAGCCATTCTGGGGCTGCGATTTGCAGAGCGAACATGAAAAGTACCTGACGGAGGAGGTCTTTTCCGGCCCCGTAATCGTTACCGGTTACCCAAAGGAAATTAAAGCCTTTTACATGAAACTCAACGACGACGCTAAAACCGTGCGGGCCATGGATGTACTGGTCCCCCGGCTGGGGGAGATTATCGGCGGTTCCCAGCGGGAAGAAAACCTGGAAAAACTGGAGACCCGCATGGGGGAGATGGGCATGGACGGGGAAAACTACCAGTGGTATCTGGACCTGCGCCGCTATGGCGCGGTGCCCCATTCAGGCTTTGGCCTTGGGTTTGAGCGGCTTGTCCAATACGTTACCGGCATGGCTAACATCCGGGACGTGATCCCCTACCCCAGAGCCGCAGGCCAGGCGGAGTTCTAGGTTGGGGAAACCGCAATGTATGGGCCGCCGCGAAGCTTTGGTTCAATGCGGTTTGCGGGGTAAAAAATTCCCTGTCAGGGGATTCTTAGAGGTCTTACGCGCGAAGCGCGGCAAACTGCTGGGATTGCTTTTTATCCTGGCCGGCGGCGCCGCCCTGGCCCAGACAAGACCGGGACTTCTGGAAAGTAAAAACCCCGCCCCCCAAATAGTAAGCCGGGCGGCCCTGCTGCTGGACGCGGAAACCGGAACCGTACTCTACGAAAAAAACGCCGACGAACCCATTCCCCCCGCCTCCCTGGCCAAACTAATGACCGCCCATATCGCCCTGCGGGAGGCGGCCTCCGGCAAGGTCTCCCTGGACGAGAGGACACAGCCCCCCAGGGAAAGCTGGGCGATCAACCAGCCCCCCCGTTCCAGCCTTATGTTCCTGGCGGCGGGCCAGCAGGTTAGCCTGCGGGAACTCCTCATGGGCCTGGCCGTACCTTCGGGGAACGACGCCGCCGTGGCGGTAGCCCTGCGTCTTGCCCCATCGGTGGCGGAATTTGTGGAAATGATGAACCGGGAAGCCCGGAATCTGGGACTGGAGAACACCCGCTTTACCGAACCCTCCGGGATTTCCGAGGAAAACATCACCACCGCCCGGGAATTCGCCCTTTTCTGCCGCAATTACCTCTTTCTCTACCCCGAAACCCTGGGGGAATTCCACTCGATCCCGGAATTTGCCTACCCCAAGGCGGAAAATGTGGCGGAACGCTACCGGGAAAAACCGGGAACCATCGTCCAATACAACCACAACAGCCTTCTAAAGGATTTTCCCGGGACCGACGGCCTAAAAACCGGCTATATTGACGAGGCCGGCTACAATATCGCCCTTACCGCCCAGCGGGAGGGAACCCGCTTTATCCTGGTGCTGCTGGGAGCCCCGGCGGTTTGGGGGGGCGATAAGATGCGGGATGAGGACGGCCGGAAGCTCCTGGCCTGGGCCTTTGACGAATACCGGACTATCCGCCCCATCATCGCCGATCCTGAACCGGTCCGCCTCTGGAAGGGTAAACAAAAGGAAGTCCGGCTGCTAATCGCCGAAGAACCGGACTTTACCGGCCCCAGGGACCGGGGCCGGCAGCTCTACCTTAGCACGGAACTCATTGATCCCCTCATTGCCCCCCTGGCGGCCGCTGAAGAGGTGGGGACCCTCATCCTCTCCGATGACCGGGGGGAATTGCGGCGTATCCCCCTGCTGACGGCGGAAAATTACGAGGAGGGGGGCTTTTTCCGGCGGCTCTGGGATTCGGTCCGCCTGTTCTTCCGGGGCCTCTCCCGCCGGGGCTGACTTTACCGAATTTCTTCGAGGATCAGCCGGTACTCCGAAGGGGCCCCCCTGGCGGTATAGTTCTTAGCCGCCAGGTAGAGCTTCCCCTTACTGTTTTTAAAGGTCTTTAAGGTCCGTACCGCGGTGTTGTAGGGGGCGTTAAAGCGTTCCTCCCTCAGCTTTGGGTCCAGGGTAGAGTCCGCCCCCCGGTAAACGCCGCCGATGGTCTCCCCCTCCGCCGGGTTTTTGACCGTAAGGACGGCGCCCACGGTGACAGGCCCGCCGCCCTCCGGGGTATACGAATAAGCCCCGGAGAATACGAAGAATTCATCCGAACCGGCCGTCTGTTTTTCTATGGTCCACAGGCCGGTTAAAACAGGATTGTAGTAGGCGGACCCAACACGAATCACCAGGCTGGGAAATTTGAAACGCAGTACCGGCCTTAGGGTTTCGGCCTCTAGGTCTACGCTGTACACATTGCCGCTGTTAGGCGAGGCGGGAACAGAACCGGCAGCGGAAGCCGCGGCCTTGCAGTAAAAGTAGGCCAGGGCCGGAGAGTCCGGGTCAAAACAGAGGGCCTGGACATTCCCGCTGTTGTTCCCGTTTATATCAACCGTCCCCAGGGCCCTGGGAACGCCGCCCCATTTCCACACCTTGACGGTCCCGCTGCCGCTTTTGGATTCCAGCACGTAAGCGCCATTGTCCTTAAACCAGTGGTTCCCCTGGCCGTCGGAATCCGTAAGCCGGTTGATGGCAAGCTCCGCGCCCCCCGCGTCAATCCTGAACACCGCAGTCCCGGAACTCCCCCCCAGGAGAAGGTAATCCCCGTTGACAAGGGCCCCCATCAATACGCCGATCCCCAGAGCGGGATTCGCCGCCCCCCTGGGGCCGCCTTCGGCGCCGGAGAAGGCCGGAGTATGGGAAGCCCCTTTGTCCCCCGCTATGTCATAGACGCTGACATACTGCTGGGGCCCCCCGCCGGCAAAAAACCCGTCGTCCTCCGTCAGGACCACCGCGTATTTATCGCCCAGCGCCAGGCTGGGGTCCCGGTGGTGCAGGGGTTCTACCCTGCGGCCGGAGGCGGCAGGCGGGGCCAGCGGAAAAGTCCGCAACAGTCCCAGGGAGGCGGCGTCGTATATCTTTATGTACGATCCGGCAAAGACCTCGTAGCCGTGTTCCACCGCCTGGATAACACCGATTCTACCGCCGCCGGCCTTTATCACCGCCGCATTGCTCCCCAGCTCCCGGCTGATTTTTTTATCCGGCTCATCAAGATCCACCCTGTTCAGCCGGTAACTCGTCCCCGTCCTTTCGCCCACATACACCATGGTATGGCCGCCGGTCCGCAGGATGCTGGCACTGGAAAGGGCGTCCACCACCGGGAAGAAGGCTTCGCTTTCCGAATAGCCGGGCTCGGCCCTCCCCACTCTCCCGCCCTGCGGGTAAGCGCCAAAAATGAGTACACAGAACAAAACCGGAAAAAATCCCCAATTCCTTTTCGCCATGACCGTCTCCATAAGTTAAATAGAATTTCAAGGCAAGCCCGGCCCGCCTTCCAAAATAAACAGCCTGGAAAGTCCCAGGATTATATGTTATACTTTACTAACATAGCCGGTTCTGTCAAGATATAGGAGACATGCATTTATTTTTTTCGTTTGTTTTTTTTGGGCGCATTTTTGCGGGCCAGGCCCGCAAAAACCGGGCTATCGCTGCAATTCCTCGACTTTACCTCCGGTAAAGTCTCCGGTATTTCCGCTCTATCCCTTGCGCGATAAGAGCAGCCGAAGGCTGTAAATTAGATAATGCGGCATCGCATCAGCCCCTTCGGGGCTGTGCAGTAAGGAAATTTATAGCACGACGCCGCTTCGCGGCTGGTGCATAGCGCCTCCGTATGCCCCCAAATTGAAAAATGCGCCCAAGCTTTAGCTTGGGCAGTGCGCGCGCGGCCCAAACTGAAGGTTTGGGCTGGAACAAAAGCCCATAGGCTGTATATTAAACCAAGTTATAAAACAGGGGAGTTACAGGGATGTCTAACAGATTTTCCGCCGTATTTTATGCGGTTTTAGCCGCTTCGTGTTATAGCATAAGCATGCCGGTCTCAAAATTACTGCTGGACGGCATTCCGCCGGTATTCATGGCGGGGCTTGTTTACAGCGGGGCCGGCCTGGGGATGTTGATAATAAATATTTTCAAGAACAAAAATTTCTCCCTGAACGAGGCAAAAATAACAAAAAAAGAACTGCCCTATACCGCTGCCATGGTTCTGCTGGACGTTTTGGCCCCGGTATTCTTAATGATCGGCCTGTCGGTATCAACGCCGGCCACGGCCTCGCTGTTAAATAATTTTGA
>JAIRNB010000235.1 GCA_031258265.1 Treponema sp.
TGAACATTAAAGTTGTTCACCTGGGAACGCAGGAGTTCCAGGTTTTGTCCGACTCCGTAATCGACAACGGCGATCTTACCTTCAAAGCCGGGAAGCTTTTGCAGGGATACCGTGTCAAAATCAATGGCCGCCTGCACCCAGGCGGGAATTTCCGAACCGGTTACCGCGCCCTGGTAATCCACCCGGACTCTCTCGATATTATCGGCCGTCTTCGGCGCATCGGAGCCGGTACCCGCTATGGTACCGGAGGGGCCGTCCTTTTTCGATGAACTGGCGCAGGAAGCCAGGATCACCATGATACCAAGCATGCCCAGATTAAAAATTAGTCCCTTTGTTTTCATTTTACTCTCCTTGCAAAATATAAAAACTTTTGAGCTTCCTGCAAAACCCGGCTGGTTTTGCCGAAGCCCTTGCGGTTTTTCGGCCTACAGCCTACAAAACTACTTTTTTTAATGACCGCTCTTTTCCTAAAATCCTGTTAGTTTTAGGGAAGCCTTTCTCTATCAAATTTTATTCCTTCGGGAATTGACAAAGCGGATAATATCGTTGATGTTCTTAACCGCGATCCGGTCGCTGTGTATTTCTATCCGGTTTTGGGAGGCAAAGTGGTTTAAAATTTCCCTGGTCTCCTTGACCCCCATGGCCGCCCATTGGGCAATATTATCCACCGTAGCTTCAAATTCCCTTCTCTCCGTGGTCCTGTCAATGTTGGGCTGGGTTTCGTCAAACATCAGGAATACATCGGCAATTTTCGCCTGCGGATCCTCCAGGACCAGGGTCATAAAGCGCCTTTTAGCGTCGTAGATTCGCTTGCAGAACATCCGCAAAAGCCGCAGGGCAATTTGGGGGTTCCCCAGGAGGAGAACCTCAAAATTCCGGGAGTTAAATTCCAGTACCTTTACCTCATCCAGGGCAATGGCGGTGGCGGAACGGGGGGAATTCTCCAGGATTGCCATTTCCCCGAACATCTCCGGCGGCCCGATAATATCCAGGGTCTTTTCTATCTCGCCGATGATCTTTACCAGATGTACCCGGCCCGACTGGATTAGATAAAAATTGTCCCCCGGCTCAAATTCGGAAAAAATCATCTCCCCCGGCTTAAAGGTTTTCGCAAAACGCCCGAAGGATTCCAGCTCGCCTGCCATCTTAGGCCCCCAGCCTTTCCAAAGCCTGTTTTACCTTTACCTTAATCTCGTCCCCGCCGGGCATGGTCAGAATCTTTTTGTAAAGGGCCTGGGCCTGGGTCTTTCTTCCCAGCCGTTCATTGGACTGGCCGACAAAAAACACAGCCTCCTCGATATTGGGATGCCGGGGGTACCTGCTTAACATGCCGGTAAAATACTGAATACACTCCTCGAATTTATTAAGGGTGTAGAAACAGCGGCCAATCTCTATGATGCTTTTAACGGCCCATTCACTCTGGGGATGGGTGTCGGTAATTTGTTTGAAGATCACATAGGCCTGCTGGTGTTTCCCCTGGGATACCAGGCCCAGGGCTTTTTGGTAGGCGGAAACAGCGTCATCTTGCCCCGCCCCGGCTTCGGCGCTTTGCCCGGCGGCCAGGGCCTGTTCCGCCAGTTTTAGATCCGCCTCCGCCGTGGTGATGTTCTTCCCCGAAGGATAGTAGGTTAGGTAACGGCCAAAAACGTACTTGGCGTGATCGAATCGTTTTTGTTTAAGATAATACTCCCCTATATTAAAAAGTCCCGTCTCGGGGTTCTGCTCTTCGGTCTTTAGAAGGATGGACAACTGCCCGTGGACCCGCCGCAGTTGGGTAGAAAAAACGGTAAGCATCTTCATAACAATCCGGGCATTGGCGCTGGCGAAATTTTCAAATTCGGGAACAGAAAAGGCCATAACCGTGGAATCCTTAAGGGCCACGGCATTTTCCTCCCTGGCATAACGGCCCATGGCGGATTTAACCCCGAAGAATTCCCCCTGTTGAACCGTGTCGTGGAGGTCGTTTCCGGACTCCATATCCTGGTAGGTTAGGCTTACCATGCCGTTCTGAAGGATAAACACCCGGTCCGCCGGGTCTCCCTTAAAGTAAATTACCGCCCCAGAACGGAACTGAAAGGTCTTTGGCATTATACCCCGCCCCTTTTCCCGCCGGTCTTGCCGGACCGCCGGGTCTTCCGGCGGAATTCCAGAGACGGAATCCCGTAAGCCCGGAAGCGGCAAGAAACTGTCCCGTTTTTTTCTACGAACACCGTTATCATTCCTTAGATTTTAGGCTCATAATGACTGGCATGGTAGACCTGCACACCCATTCAAACGCCTCGGACGGCAGCTTAAGTCCTGCGGCGCTCATTCAAGAAGCGGCCCGCCTCAATATTTCAGCGATTGCCCTTACAGATCATGATAGCATTAAGGGTCTTGCGTATGCAAGAAATGAAGCGAAACGGCGGGGAATCCGCTTCATTCCGGGGATCGAGATCGAAATTAACTACTCCGGCGGGGGCCAGTTCCACCTTTTGGGCCTGGGGATCAAAAGGCCCAGCGCCGCCTTCATCGCCGCCGTAGAAAAGCTTTCCCGGCTGCGGAAGGAACGGAATCTGGAAATTCTGGAGCGGATGAGGGAAATGGGCGTAGAGGCCGGCATGGAGGAACTGGAAGACCTGGCCAGGGGTCCTGGCGGGGAGGGGGAAGGAGAGCCGGTCCCCTCGGTGGGGCGGCCCCATTTCGCCTCCCTGCTGATAAAACGGGGAATCGTAAAAAACCAGGAACTGGCCTTTGCCCGTTACCTGGGCCTGGGGAAACCCCTCTATGTCCCCAAACCGGGGCTGGACTTTGACCAGGCCCAGGCCCTTATCCGGGATTCGGCGGGCCTGCCCATTCTGGCCCACCCCCTGTCCCTCTACCTTTCTTGGAACCGGCTGCCGGCCTTTCTGGGGGAGCTGAAAGACCGGGGCCTGGCGGGCATTGAAGCCTGGCACCCCGCGGCAAAGGGCCGGGAGTGCCGCCGCCTGGAGGCGATGGCCCGGGAACTGGACCTGTATGTTACCGCCGGTAGCGATTTTCACGGCCCGGCCCGGCCCGGCCGCAGGCTGGGCCATAGCTGCGAGGACCGGGAAATCGGCGAAGCGGTGTTGGAGGCCATCCCGGAGCTGTCGGACGGGGCCGGGTAAGGCAAAAAAACGTCAATGCCCCGCAGCCTTCTAAGCTTCCGCCAAAATATCGTAGGGATCATCCCCCCGGCGGCGGTGTTCTACCGCCTCCAGTATGTGATCCATGCCGATGCTGTCCTGGCCTTCCAGATCGGCGATGGTCCGGGCGACCCGGAGGATACCGTGGTACGCCCTGCCGGAAAGGGCCAGTTTAGCGACCGCGGTTTTAAGGGCCTGTTCTCCCCGTTCCGAAAGGGGGCAGCAGCGTTCCATTAAGTCCGCGGGGATTCTGGCATTCCGCCGGGGACGTTCAAAGGGGGCGGCGCCGGAGAGGCCCTGGGGCTTTTCCCCGCCGGAGGGGGGAAACAACTTGTCCAGCCTGAGCCGTTGTATTTCCACCGCCCCCTTGACCCGCCGGGCGATGGCGGCGCTGGACTCCCCCTTGGGCCCCGTCATTTCTCCCAGCCGGGGAGGGAGGACCGGGACCCTGAGTTCAATCCGGTCCAGGAGGGCCGAACCGAAGCGCCGCCAGTAGCGGTTCACCTCCTCCGGGCTGCAAAAACAGTTCAGGGTCCCATCGGCCTCTGTTCCCCTCATCCCGAGTCTGCCGCAGGGGCAGGGATTGGCGGCGAGGATCAGTTGAAAGGCCGCCGGCAGCCTGACCGAAGCTTCCGCCCGGGAAATCGTAATTACCTGATCTTCCAGGGGTTCCCTAAGGGCCTGGAGGATGTGGGACCGGAATTCGGGGGCTTCGTCCAGGAAGAGGACCCCCAGATGGGCCAGGCTTATCTCTCCGGGCCGCACGGTCCGCCCGCCCCCCAGGATACCTTCGGCGCTGGCCGAATGGTGGGGGGAACGGAAGGGCGGGCGGGTGATAAGATCAAAATCCTCCCCTCCGGGCCCGTCAAAAAGACCGGCCAGACTGCAAAGCCGAGTTACTTCCACCGCCTCATCAACATTCAAGGGGGCCATAATCGAGGACATGCGCCGGGCAAGCATGGTCTTCCCCGCGCCGGGGGGGCCAAAGACCAGGAGGTTGTGCCCCCCGGCGGCGGCTATTTCCAGGGCCCGCTTGTACCTTTCCTGGCCCCGGACTTCGGAAAAATCCCCCACGGCGGGAATATTTCCCCCGGATTCTCCTGATTCCCCGGCGGGGGCGGAAAATTTCTCCGCCGGCAGGGCCCCGGTTTCCGCCCGGACCACCAGGGCATGCAGGGCCTCCCTCAAGGTGGATACCGGGGCCACCCGGATTCCGCTTTTTTCCTTTGCCAGAATCATCGCCTCCCGGGCATTTTCCCTGGGAACGATGAAATCCCCGATACCCTCCCCAATTCCCGCCGCCACCGCCGCCAGCACCCCCCGCACGGCCCGGACATTACCGGATAATTCTAATTCCCCCACCACCATCAGGGCTCCCCCCTGGGGCGCCAAGCCCGTGGCGGACATTACCGCCAGGGCAATCGGCAGGTCCAGGGCGGCCCCGTCTTTACGCAGCCCCGCCGGGGCCAGGTTGATCAACACCCTGTCCAGGGGGAACTGGCAGCCCGAATTACGGAATCCCACCCGTACCCGTTCCCTGGCCTCCCGCACGGCCCCTTCCGCCAGGCCGCTGATGTCGATCCCCGGGATACCCCGGCGGATGTCTACTTCCACCCGGATGACGATTCCCGATGCCCCAAAGGGCGCGTAGCTGAATATTTCCATACCCCTATAGGGGGCGATCTGGTGAAATTACTTCGCTTTTAGGAAAAATTGGCCTTGTTCGAGAACCCGGCTTTAGGCGGGCGAGCGCGCCGCGGGGCCGGCTGCGGTAAATGTGCCCACAAATGGCATGGA
>JAIRNB010000236.1 GCA_031258265.1 Treponema sp.
AACAGCCAGATTGCCCTGGCCCGGATCAAGGGTTACGAGGGGGACCCCTGTCCGGCCTGCGGTTCCTTTACCCTGGTTCGTTCCGGCACCTGCATGAAGTGTGACACCTGCGGGGCCACCACGGGCTGCAGTTGAATTTTACTTATAGTTCACACGCCCTTCACATTAACTTTGCCCGGAACTGTGTATGCTACCCCGGCTTGTATAAGCCGGAGGGTAAAAATGAAACGAAGCAGCGGGGTTTTTCTGGTAGCGGCGGCGGTCTTGACAATGTTATCCGCCGCTTGTTCAAAAAAGCAGGAGGCAACCCCGGTTGACGGTGAAAGGGCCGGCTGGCCGGACAAGCTGACGATTGTATTGATGCCCGACGAGGGGAATCCCGGCGCCAATACCAAAAATAATGACTTTGTTCAATCTTTTACGGAATTCCTGGGGATAGATGTTGAGGTCCTTGAATCTTTTGAATATGCCGTCGGCTTGGAAGCCCTTAGGGCCGGGCGCCTGGATTTACTCCTCGTAAGCCCCATGAGCTATTACCAGGCCAAACGGGTGGCCAATATTGAACCCCTGGTTACGACCGGCACGGAAGGGACTATTCCTTATAAAACCGTATTTATTGTCAAAAGTGACCGGGATGACATCAATACTGTCCACGACCTTAAGGGCAAGACCTTCGCCTTTGTGGACCCCGCCTCATCATCGGGTTACATGTTTCCCAAGGCCAAGCTGATTAAGGACCTGGGCCTGGACACCGAACAGATAGAGAACCCCGGTTACTTCTTCAAAACCGTTGCCTATTCAGGGAAGCACGACTCCAGCGTTATGGGTGTGGTCATGGGGGATTATGACGGCGCGGCGGTGGCGCTGCAGATCATTTCCCAGGTTGCCAATGCGGGTCTCATCAAGGAAAGCGACCTTAAAATAATCGGAGAAACGGAGATTATCCCCACCGCCTGCTATGTCATGCGGGCCGATTTACCCCGGAATCTTAAGGCGAAAATCAAGGAATTCTACCTGGCCTATGACGATGAGGAATTCTTCAGGGCCCTTTATCAAAATCCGCAGAACCGCTTTATTGAAGCCTTCGACTCGGATTATGACGTGGTTTATGAAATGGTCCAACTTTTGAAAATTGAGCAGTAAGCCATGGAAGATACCATTTTAACTATCAGGGGCCTTAAAAAAACTTACGGCGGTCCTTCATACGCCCTTAAAGGCGTGGACATTTCCTTTAAGCGGGGAGAGTTTGTTGTCATCATCGGTCCTTCGGGGGCGGGTAAATCGACCCTGGTCCGTTGTATAAACAGAATGGTTGATCCCAGTGAAGGGGAAATTATCTTTGACGGGATACACATGGAAAACCTGAAGGGCAAAGCCCTCAGGCAGCGCCGCGCCGATATTGGCATGATATTCCAGCACTACAATCTGGTGGGGCGGGTTAATGTAATAAAAAATATTCTCTATGGCCGCCTGGGAAAAATGCACGCCGCCGCCAGCCTGCTGGGTCTCTTTAAGAGGGAAGATCGGCTTGAAGCCTTTGAGCTTATCAAAAAGGTAGGGCTTGACGCGGAGATGTACAAACGAGCGGACAGCTTATCCGGCGGCCAAATGCAGCGGGTTGGTATATGCCGGGCAATTCTCCAGCACCCCACACTCCTGCTTGCCGATGAGCCCATAGCATCGCTGGACCCCGCGTCCGCCGGGATCGTCATGGGAGAAATAAGAGCCGCGGCGGATGAAAAAAAGCTGACCTGCATTGTAAATTTGCACCAGGTGGAATATGCCAAAAGATACGCGGACCGGATCATAGGCATTAAAGACGGCCTTGTGGTTTTTGACGGTACCAAGGCGGATCTTACTACAGAAATACTCTCCCACATATACCAGGGTAAGGAAGACCAGATGGGGGATACGTCAGGCCAGGCCAACAATAACCCGGCGGAGACAGGAGAGCTACTGTATGCCTAGCGGTTTGCCGCGCCGCTTTGTGTATAAAACCCGGTCCGTAAATCGTGATTTTTGCGGGATAAAACACCACAAAGACCTGCAAACGCAGCCGGCTGCCGGCGGAATTGCCGAATCCGGCGGGGAAAGGCTTCCCCCTGTTCCGTGGCCCAAAAAATTTGGATTGGGTATCCTCGCCGCCGGCGCCCTGGTCTTTGTTTTTGCCTATCCGGGCATCGATGTGCCGGAGGCCGCCCGGGGCCTCCCCGAATTTTTTCTTTTTTTTGTCCGCAATTTTCTGCCCCCGAATTTTAAGCGGCTGAATGTTTACGCGCCTCTTATTTTGCAGACAATCTTCTTTGCGGTAATGGGAACCTATATTTCATCTATCGTGGGATTCGCCATGGGGCTGCTGCTATCGGAAAAGACTAACCCCGTAAGGCCGCTTAGGATGGTAACAATGTTTGTCCTTTCCATCATGCGAAATGTGCCTTTCCTGGTATGGGCCTCCCTCATGGTCTATGTCTTCGGTATTGGCAATATTGTCGGCCTGCTTGCCCTGATCTTCACGATTCTTGGCTTCCTGTCTCGGTCCTATGCGGAGTCCATCAGTGAAATTGCGGATTCAAAGCTCGAAGCCCTCAGGGCCACGGGAGCTTCGAATTTCCAGATCCTCGTCCACGGCCTTATCCCGGAATTTGTACCGGCATGGCTTAATTGGACCTTGTTTTCCTTTGAAATCGGCATCCGGGCTTCGGCCGTACTGGGTATGGTGGGAGCGGGGGGTATCGGTATTATGATCCAGACCAACATGCGGCTTTCACGATACCGGGAAGCCTTTTCTTTGGTACTCGTCCTCATCGTCATGATTTTACTTACCGAACTGGCCGTCAATCGACTGAGGAAGCTTATCAAATGAAAACCAGACCCGCGACTATACGACTCTCCCCCCGGGGCGAAAGGTTCAAACGCCTTATATCAGTGGTACTGGCGGCGGCCCTGTTTTTTGTCAGCGCCGGATTCCTCGATCTTGATGGCGGTAAATTCTTTGGCCGCCTTGGTAACATCTGGAATGTGGCGAAAAAACTCATGTCCATAAATTTCACCATACTGCCGGAGGCGGCCGCCGCCATGTTGTCGTCAATCTGCATGGCCCTGGCCTCTCTTTTTGCCGGGTTTGTTTTATCCATTGTCCTGTCATTCCTGGCGGCCGGCAATATAGCCCCCAACAAACATCTTGCCGCCCTTATCAAAGCCGGCGCAGCGATAGTAAGGGCGATTCCCGCCTTGGTATGGATACTTATGATTGTAGCCAGCATGGGTTTCGGGGCCACCGGCGGTATGGTGGGCCTTATCTTCCCCACCATGGGGTATTTAACAAAGTCATTTATCGCCAGCATCGAGGAAATGGGTGGCGATGTGGTAGAGGCCCTGCGTTCCGTTGGGGCGTCATGGCCCGCCATTGTCTACAGAGGGATGATGCCCGCCCTTATTACCCCCTTTTTGTCGTGGATTGCCCTCCGCATCGAAGCGAATATCGCCGAGTCGGTCAATTTAGGGCTGCTGGGAATAGCCGGAGTTGGAAATCTGCTTATGGGGGCCTTGGGTAAATACGACTATGGATCGATTACGGCAGTCATTATTGTCATCCTTGCCGCCATGATGCTCATTGAAATCTTTATAAATAAACTAAAAAGAATCATTAAAAACACCCAATGACCTGACGAAATCTTTATGTTATTATACGGAGCTGATCGTAGTTAGGAGAAAAATGAGGATGTATCGATGGCCCCGGAAACCTGCATCTATTACGGAACCTTTGCGCCGGGTTTGGAAGGAACGGTGGCGGAGATTCTGGGGGAGCGTTTTCCTGGTATAGCCATCCCCCTGCGCCTCTCCGGGGCCCTGGCCTTCAAGAGTCCCGTGTCTTATGATCGTCTTAATCTTCCGTGTTTTAACAATGTCTTCCGGCTTATCGATACAGCGGCGGATATGAACTCCGCCGAAAACAGCCGCCCTGAACAGACCCTGACGGCCTTTGCGCGGCGGACTCTGGGCTGGGGAGCGGAAAGGCTGGTCTTTAGCGGACCGGGAAGGGAACCGGAAAGTAAAAAGGCACAAGGACGGGCGGCGGGCTTTCGGGTGATCTTTTCCTTGGAAAATAAGCTTGTCGCGGTAGATGAAGAACTTCGCCGTATGGCGGAGAATCGCCTGGCCGCCCTTTCGGGGCTCAGGGTGAACCGGGGCAGGCCGGGCGTGGAATTCTGGTTCCTCCTGCGCCGGGAAGGGGCCTTCTTCCTGCAGCGCCTCTCCCGCCACCGGCCCTGGGACAAACTGCTGCACCCCGGAGAACTCCCCCCGCCCCTGGCCTGGATGCTCTGCCGGCTTTCCAATCCCGGACCCGGCCAGAGAGTCGCCGACCCCTTCTGCGGTTACGGTTCGATCCCCGCGGCCCGGCTCCGCCACTTTCCCCCGGCGGAATTTTTCGCCTCCGACATGGACAAGGGGGTCCTTAAAATTGCACAGGCTAAATTCCAGGGGAAACCGCAGCACCGCTGTCACTTTGCCTGCATTGACGCGGGAGAACTGCCCCGCCTTATCCCCCCGGCAAGCCTGGACAGTATTATTACCGATCCCCCCTGGGGGCTGTACCAA
>JAIRNB010000352.1 GCA_031258265.1 Treponema sp.
TGCGGCGGCATAGAGGAACTCTGTGAAAAAAGCGATTACCTTTTGATTCTTGCGCCGGATAACAGTGAAAAACATCTTGAATACGCCCGGCGGGTTCTCCCCTGGGGGAAACCCTGCTACATCGACAAGACTTTTGCTCCCAGCCTGGAAGAGGCGACGGAGATCTTCGCCCTGGCGGAACAGTACGGCACGCCCCTTTGCAGTTCTTCCGCCCTCCGCTTCGCCCTGGAAATCGGGGAGTTTAAGGGCGGGGCCCGCAGTATTATAAGCAGCGGAGGGGGGCCTTCCTTTGCCACCTATGCGGTACACCAGATGGAGATGATTGTCAAAGTCATGGGGACGGGGGCGGAAAAGATCATGGGGCTTATAAACGGAGAAAATAAATCCCTGGTGATCCGCTTTGGGGACGGGAAGGGGGCCCTGTTTAACCAGGCGGCCGGTTCCTCCGCTCCCTTCGCGGTCAGCGTGGAGGCCGGAGGGAAGACGGAGTACCGGCCTATCGAATCGGACTTTTTCCGGGCCTTTATCGACAATTTGCTTGGCTTTTACGAAACCGGGAAACCCCTGGCCTCTAAAGAAGAAACGCTTTCGGTGATCGCCCTTATCGAGGCGGGGGAAAAGGCCCTGGCGGAACCTTTCCGGTGGATCAGCCTATCCCGATCCACCGTTTGACGCTTTTTTTCTGTCTGGCAGGCGGCTTTTGGGGCCCTCTGTCTTTTAGCTTGATACAGTTCCAGGAAAGTTTTTGGCAAGGATTGTCCACTACGACGCTGGTTCCGCGGCGGCGCTTATTTCCCTTCGTATCATTTCACCGATGATTTCCGTGGGGCTGTTATGAGTGGCGGTCTAGCCTGAAGATAAGCCGCGGCTGCCGGATCCAGGGAAATCATGGTAAAGCCTTTGCGGGTCAAAAACCCGGGCTTGCCGCTGTCTATTTCCGGGGTAGTGCTTGTCCAGAGTTCGTCCAGGGCATCCGCTTCCTCGTCTGTCATCCTTGCCATAGTTTCTCCTACAAATTGGCGAGATCCCGCCATGCCTTGCGGCACTTCACCATAATGTACCGGCTGTGGACAGACACTAAATAGTCCAAAAACCAAAAAAACGGCAGCCGCGGTGTAGAAAAGTTCGGATTCGGGGGATTAGACCGGACCGCGAATGAGCCTCCGCGGGGCAACGGTAGTTGCCTTCGCGGAGCCCCGAATAGCATGGTCCCCTTTTGAAATTGTCGCGCAAGCGACAACCATGAGCCGGGGATGCGCCCAAAATGCTAATTGCCCCTTATATAGGCGTCCCGGTAGCCTGAGCCCTTGAAACGCTGAACCAGGGCCCCGGACTCGCCCAGGTTTAGGGGGCCCACAAGGAGGCGGTACACCTGGCTGCCGCCTGTCCCGGCGTTTTGTATATTCAGGGGGTATGCCGGATCTATCTTGAGGAGGGCCGACTCGACCGAGGCCATGTTACGGTAGGCCCCAATCTGGACATAGTATTTTCCCCTTTCCAGTTCGCCGATAACTTTGACAGGGACGGAGAATTTCCCCTGGGCCCCGGAGTTCTCCTCCTTTGGCTGGGGGAGGACGGGGGGGGGCTCCCTGGAAGGGGAAGACGCTTCGCTTTCTACCCAGGGCCCCTGGGGTTCCCCGTTCTCCTGGGGGCCCTTGACCAGAATTTCCGGCGCTACGGGATCGATCTTGGGGGCTTCGGGGGTAGGCTCTACCCAGGGCCCCTGGGGTTCCCCGTTCTCCTGGGGACTCTTGACGAGAACCTCTGGCGGAACGGGACCGGCTTTGGGGGCTTCGGCGATGGGCTCTACCCAGGGTCCCTGGGGTTCCCCGTCCAGCAAAACAAGCACATCGGGCTTGGGGACGATTCTTTCGGCTTCCGCCGCTTTCCGCTCTTCCTCGGCTCTCCGCGCTTCTTCGGCGATCCTCACCGCCTCCGCCGCTTTTCGCTCTTCTTCGGCCTTCCGCGCTTCTTCGGCAATCCTCGCCGCTTCCGCCGCTTTCCGCGCTTCTTCGGCTCTCTGCGCTTCTTCGGCAGCCCTGGCTTCCCTCTGATTCTCAATCGGTTCAATAAAGAGGGACTTATCCAGAGCCTCAGCGCCCCCCGCCACGGGGGGCCTCTGCCCGGCGGGGGGCTGTCCTACGGGGGGCTGTCCTTGATCCGCCGGGGGCCGTTCCTCCGCGGGGATCAGCAGATATTCCACTGTACCGGGGGCGGGAGGGGGGGGCTGAACCAAAATCCGGGCGCTGGCCTTGCTTTCGTTCTCCGCGGCGTTGGCCGTGGAACTGGCCTCCGCGATAAAACGGCCCTGGCCGGGAATTTCACCCTGGATTCGAGAAGCGTCGCCCTCCTTCCACGCCTCCTCCCAGGGGTCCGGGGGATTTTGGGAGGCCGGGGGGGATTGGGGGGCCGGGGAGGGCTGGGGGGACGTAAGTTTTCCCACGCTGCCCCCCTGTTCCCATACCGGGTAATTGGTTTTTTCAACACTTTCCCTGTCTTCCGGGGGGTATCCCGAATAGGCCCTGCGGTCCCAGTCCTCCTCCCAGTCGTCGGCAATCCCGGCCTCCTTCTGGGGGGCCGTCGAATTGCCCCGAAGATCAACGATGCTGCCGTGGGAATAGTCGGCGTAATCGGAATATTCGATACCCTTGGGAATTTCATAACCATAGGCCGGAGTCCCCTCCCCCGGCGGGGGTTCCTCCGAAGTTCCGGGCTGCGCTTGGACCGGGGGGCCCCGCTTCGCCTCCGCCTTTTCCCTGGCGTCCCCGGCAAGCATGGCTTCCGGGTCATAATCGGGGTCCCCGGAAACCACCAGGCCCTCGGTGAAGCGGGAAAAAGCGATAGGGTCCTCCGGCTGGGTCATGCGAATACGGCCGATGGTCTTCGCCGAAAGGCCGATACGGCTTGCCGTATCGGCCGAAAGAACAGCCAAAAGGCCGGGGGTATCAAGGCCGGCAGATACGATAGCCCGGACGGATTTTCCTGTTTCAAGGTTGGTAATATCTACCACCGTATTTTGGGGAAAGGAGTTGGTGGCCGCGTAGTAGCCGTCTTCGGGGAGTTCCCCCCTGGGCGCCAGGGCGGCGGCCCCTTCCCAGACAGAGGCCCCGGAAAGAACAGCCAGGGCCAGTGTCAGGGCCAGAACCTTGGAAATCAAAGTCCCCTTTACATCTTGGAATCGTTTCATAATCTAGTCCTTTATATGGGGAACCAGTCCCCGGATGAGCCGTTTGGCCCGGTCTCGCTCTATTTCTTTTCCCCCTTCTTCTCCCCAGGCAGGGCCGCCCGGCCTGTTCCCCTCCGGAGGGGCTTCCGGGGAAGGGTTAAGGGGGGCCCCGCCCTCGTAGACAAGGCGGCAGGTAAAGGGCCCTTCTTCAAGCCCTGGTCCTTCCCTGGAGCTAAACGAGTAGACCCTCAGATTCACCTCCTCCGGCTTCGCCTTGGGACCGGCGGCCCCCGGAGGGTAAACCAGGAGGGCCAAGATAAGGTAATCCGCCCCGCCCAGGGCCGCCGCCTCCATTTCCGGCAGAATCTCCGGGGGAAAGTTCCCGGCGGGCCTGTTGCTGCCGGGAAAATCGGCGGCGCTAAGGCCGGCCAGACGTAAAATGGGGGAATTGCTTACTATATGGCCGGCCTCAAAGAACAGGTCCAGCAGACAGTCCTCCCAGAGGGCCGAAGATTCAAAGACGGCGGGGGGCCCATCCCCGGAGGGAGATTCCCGCGGGGGACCGGTCTCCACCACCATGAAATTCAGGGTGGCGGAGGAAAGCGGCCATACCAGGGCCGCAAAAAACAGGAAGGCGAAAAGGGCTTTATGCCTTAACACGGGACAAGACCCCCAAAAAATCCGCTAAAAGCGGGGTTAAAGTAGCACTGATTTATTCTCGATTGAATAAATCAGTGCTTTCCTTGACAAGCAAAGCATGTCCGGCGGGCAAAACCTGCCCGGCAGCTAAAACTTGTCTTCCAAAAACTGAACGGCCGGACTTCATATACAGCCTATGGCTTATCTCCCAGCTCAACGCGCAAAGAGCGCGTTGAGCCGCGCGCGCCCTGGCCAAGCACAGCCTTCGGCTGTATGCGCTGGCCGGCATGGATGCCGGCTGTGATGGCCGCATACGTTTTTGCTTCGCAAAAACGTAAAGCTAAAAAATGGCAGGGATGCCATTTTTTAGCAGCGCAAGGGATTGTAGGGGGCGCGAAGCGCGCCACCGCAGCCCCGCAGGGGCGAGGAGGCCGGAGCCCCGGAAAGCCCGGTCCCCCTTGAAATTGTCGCGCAAGCGACAACTTTGAGGCGGGGATGCGCCCATAGAAACTCAAAATTCGAAAAAAGCTTCAAAACATCCATCGCGGCCTTAAAAAGTTCCCACATTTACTATCGGCGGTATTCCTGGTATCCTCAACCGGTGAATTATTACGCGATCCAGGTAAAAACACGGGCGGAGGAAAAATATATAAAGCTTTTACGGGCCATGCACCCGGAAATCCGTTTTCCGATTTATTTTCCCAAACGGCGGATAGATATTCGGCGGCAAGGGGTGATCAGCCAGTCTACCACCGCGGTTTTTCCCGGTTATATTTTTGTGGAAATTGATGACGATGTGGATATTCACCAGTACCATTGGGCTTTTCGCAGGACCGAAGGGTTCTTCCGGTTTTTAAGATCCAACCAAAATATTACCCCTATGGCCGACAGGGACCTGGAAACCGCCCTCCACTTTATCAAGAACGTGGGCCCCGTGGCGGGAAAGTCCAGGGTTTACTTTAACGAAAATTCCCGGATAGTGGTGGTGGAAGGACCGCTGATGGGGCTTGAGGGAAGGATAATAAAGGTCGATAAGAGAAAGGGGAGAGCGAAGATCAAGCTGGACCTGTACAACGATTCCTTCAGCATCGACCTGGGTTTTGAGACCATCGGGGTTTTGAACGGCGGGGGCAAACCATAGGATCTTCGCTAAAAGATCAATGGCGGTAAAAAAATCCGGACGTCTGTATATTATTGGGGCTGGTTTTGCCGGTCAAACCCTGGCCCGGGAACTAAAGACCAAGGCGATCTTTGGGGAAGTGGTGGCCTTTCTGGACGATGATCCGGAAAAAATAGGACGGCAGGTTGAAGGTATCCCCGTCCTGGGGCCTATCCGGGATGTGGCCCGGCTTCTGCGGATGAACCCCGCGGACCAGGCGATCATCGCCATTCCCAGCGCCAGCCGGGAATACTTAAAAGAGTTATACTGGATTCTTAAGCGGGCGGGTTTTGAAAAGATCCGCATCCTGCCGGGAATCTCCCAGATCATCCAGGGGGACGCCCACCTTATCCAGACCCGGAACATCGATCCCCAGGACCTCCTGGGCCGGACTCCGGTGGCTATCAATCTAAAGCAGAGTTTAGGCTACCTCCGGGGCAAACGGGTTCTGATTACCGGCGCGGGGGGTTCTATCGGAAGCGAACTCTGCCGCCAACTCCTCTCCGGCGGGGCTTCCCGGCTCTACCTTTTTGGACACGGGGAAAATTCAATTTACCAGATTGACAAGGAACTCCGGCTCCTCCAGGAGGAGGGGGTGGGGGAAAAGGCGGTCCTGGTACCGGTTATCGGGGACCTGAAAGACGAGACCTATATCGACTACATCCTGGGAAAGCTCCGGGCCGATGTGGTATTCCATACCGCGGCTTACAAGCATGTACCCATGATGGAGGAAAACCCCGTGGCGGCCATAGAGAACAACGTGCTGGGCACGGAGAATCTTATCAGGGCGGCGAGAAAACACGGGGTTAAACGTTTTGTTCATATCACCACCGATAAGGCGGTGGAACCGGTTTCAATTTACGGGGCTTCAAAATTTCTCTGCGAAAAACTGGTTCTGGCGGAGGCCCAGGCAAAATCCACTGGGGGGAGATCTGCCGGGGGGGAATCCGCTCTGGCAGAATCTGCCCTGGCAGAATCTGCCGAGGATTCGTCCTTCATGGTGGTCCGCTTCGGCAATGTGCTGGGCTCCAGGGGTTCCATTGTGCCCCTTTTCCAAAGGCAGATCGAAAAAGGGGGCCCCGTTACCGTGACCCACCCGGAGATGCGGCGCTGGTTTATGACCATACCGGAGGCATGTTCCCTGGTCCTTAAAGCCGGGGGGCTGGGGGAAAACGGGAACCTCTACCTCCTGGACATGGGGGAACCTATCCGTATCAGAGATATGGCGGAACAGATGATCCGGTTCTACGGCTTTGAACCTGAAGAAGACATCAAAATCGAATACGTGGGCCTGCGGGCCGGGGAAAGATTAGGGGAAAAACTGTGGGCCGGCGATGAAAACCCCGTGGCCACCCCCTACAGCCGGATTCTCAGGGTAGAGCGGAGGGAGACGCCCGGCTCCGAAATTTCCGCCCCCCAGGGTATTTCCGCCCTCATGGAAAAGCTCCGGCCTATCTGTAAATTTGATCCCGCCCAGGCCGCCTCTTACCGGAACAGCGGCCTCCTCCGGGAACTTCTGGAGGGGGCAATACCCAGCCTCCAAAACACCGGAAAAACCATGGAAAAGGCGGCGGTCCAGGATACGGTCTACCAAATTCCCCCGACGGGAAAGCAAAAAAAACCCTCTTCCTCCCTGTTTATCCAGTTTCCCCCCCGCCGCAGGGCCTCCACAAGGGTCTTCAAATAACGATGGACAGTATCCCCTTTGCCCGCCCTTTCGTAGGCAAAGAGGAGGAGGAAGCGGTACTCCGGGTCCTCCGTTCCGGCTGGCTTACCACCGGGAAGGAAGCCCTGGCCTTTGAAGAAGAATTCTCCCGCTTCCTGGGAAAAGGCCCCCAAGGCGGCGGCCCGGCCGGAAGCCCGGCGGATGGGGGAGCGGAACCGGGGATTGCGCCCCCCTGCCTGGCGGTAAATTCCGCCACTTCGGGGCTTCACCTGGCCCTGGAAGCCTGCGGGGTAAGGGCTGGAGACCTGGTCTTCCTTCCGTCTTACACCTTCACCTCCAGCGCCGAGGTGGTCCGCTACCTGGGGGCCCAGCCGGTGTTTGTCGACGTGGGGCCGGAGAGCTTCCACCTGGACTGTGAAGCCCTGGAATCCACCCTGGAACGGCTTTCCAGGGGACTCCCCCCCTACCCTTCCCGTCAGGGGGGCGAAGGATTCGGCCCCCGGGGCCGGGCCGCGGCGGTAATGCCGGTCCACTACGGCGGCCTCCCCTGCGACATGGCCGCCATCCTGGATACGGCCCGGCGCTACGGCCTGCGGGTCGTCGAAGACGCGGCTCATTCTTTTCCCTCGTATTACTCCCCCTCGGAAACCGCGGGGGGGGAAAACGCCTTCCCCGCCGGTTCAAAGGCCGCAGGTTATGCCGGAACCCTGGGGGACGCGGGGGTCTTTTCATTTTACGCCACCAAGACTCTCAGCACCGGCGAGGGGGGTATGGTGGCCTGCGGCGATCCTGAACTGGCGCGGCGGATTTCCCTTATGCGCTCCCACGGAATCGACCGCTCAATCTGGAACCGCTACACCGATTCCAGGGCCTCCTGGTACTACCAGGTACTGGAACCGGGCTTCAAATACAACCTCCCGGACCTCCTCGCCGGTATCGGCAGGGTCCAACTGGGCCGGGCCTGGGAACTCCTGGAAATGAGGCGGGAAATTGCCGGGGCCTACGACAGGGCCTTTGGCGGGGACCCCCATTTCAGCATCCCCCCCTCAAGCCCCGCCAACGCCTGGCACCTGTACCCCTTGCGCCTCAAGGCGGAGACCCTCAGCATAGGGAGGGACGAATTTGCCGCCAAGCTCCAGGAGGGAGGCGTAGGTGTTTCAGTCCACTTCATCCCCCTCCATACTATGCCCTATTACCGGGAAGTATACGGCCTGGAACCGGAAGACCTCCCCCACAGCATGGAAAGTTTCCGCCGGGAAATTTCCCTCCCTATCTGGCCGGGGATGGACAGGACCATGACGGAACGGATCATCGGCCTGGTCCAGAGTACCGCCGCCCGTTATACGGCCTGAGAGTTATTCGATATGCGGCCTTCGGCTGCATTGCGGCAGCCTCTAAAATAGCTAAGATTACCGCGCCTTGATTCCGGGCCTGGAGTACAGGGCCGGAAAGAGGAACAGGGAAGCGAGAAGGGAACCGGCGATTCCCCATAGGATGCTCCGGGAGAGGGCGGCGGAAAAACCTTCGCCCCCCAGGAGGGCCAGGGGAAGGGCTCCGGCGATCCCCGTAAGGGAGCTTGCCAGGATACTCTGAATTTTTTCCCGAATCTTAAAGCGGACTCCGGCAAACCGGGATTCCTCCAGAAAGACGCCGTTGTTCACCGAAAGCCCCGCAATCGCCACCAGGGCAACGGCGTCTCCCATCTCCAGGGGGGCGCCGCGGATGAATTTAAGCAGCAGGGGAAGGGCGCAGGATACGGGAATAATAGAACTGATCCGCAGGGCGCTTGTCCATTTTTCCGTTATTCCCAGGAGGACAAGGAAGACCCCGGCAAAACTCCCCAGGAAGATCAGGAAGACGAGGAGGTAACGGCTGTCCAGGGCTTCCAGTTCCCTGGAAAGGAGAAAACCGGAACCCCGTTCCCTTTCCCCGTTAAGGCTTTTCCGCAGCAATTCCGCGGCCTCCCCCGCGCTTCCGGCGGCAAGATGGACCGTGAAGTAACTGACCTTTTTCCCGTCCCGGCGGTAGATGGCTCCGTCTCCCGGGGCCTCGGCCAGGGAACCCAGGGTCCCCAGGCGGAGAGGACCGGAGGGAGAGGGGAGGGCCAAATTTGCCAGGTCCTCCCTGGACCCCGCCGCCAGGTCCCGACCCATGATGCGGATGTCTATTTCCCCCTCCTCCCGCAGCCACTTGCCGGTTACCGGGCCAAAGAGGAGCCAGCGCAGGGAAGAACCCAGGTCCCGGAGAGTCAGGCCCGATTTCGCCAGGGCCTCCCTGTCGGGGATAAAATTGATGACGGGGGTCGGTTCCTTAAAGTTAAGGACCGTTTGTACCGTCCCGTCGAGTTTTGCCGCGATTTCCGCCCCCTCTTTGGCAAGTTTCCGGGAATCTTCGCCCAGGGCCGTCACTTCGATCTCGTAAAGACCGGACCGGTAGCTTGAATCCGCATCCGGGACATAGAGAAAGCCGTCCCCCAGGAGGGGGGCCAGGGCCAGAATCCGCTCCGCCAGGGCCGGACGGCTTACGGCCCTTTCATCAAAGCCGATTTCAAATTCCCCCACGCCGTTCCGGCACTCCAGCCCCACGAAGCGTACCCCCCGCTCCGCCCTTATCCCGCGGCCCAGTTCCTCCAGGTCCGTCCGTACCGCGGCGGCGCTCTTGCCGCTTTCAAATTCGGCGGAAGCATAGAGCAGGGGCAGGCGGAATTCCATGTTAAGATTCTTACCGAGGGAGAAAAAGAGAAAGAACGCCGAAAGGCCAAGAGCGGCATAGATGAGGCCGGTAATTCTATGACCGGCGAAGGAGGCCCCCCGGTAACCCAGGTTAAGGTAGGCGCGGCGGAAACGGCGGAACAGGGACGAATAAACCGCCGGGCCGGCGCTCCGGTTAATGTGGACAGCCGTTTCCTGCCCCAGGAAGGGGGCGAAGAAAAATAAGCCCAGGATAAGAGAAGCGGCCACCATCGTCATAAGCGCCAGGGCTGTCCGTTGAATTCCCGGGGTAACGCTGTCCAGGAAACAGAGGGGAAAGATCACCAGGAGGGTTGTAAAAGTCGAGGCGGCGATACCCTTGGAAAGCTGTTTTAACCTATCCGCCTGGGCGGCGATCACCAGCCAGGGATCTATCACCAGCCCCAGGGAAATAGAAAGCCCTGAAAGAACGTATTGATCGATGCCCATGCCGAAAACCCGTAAAAACCCCAGAGACCAGACTACACAGACCGGGAGGAACAGGAGGATGAGCAGGATGGCGCGGGGGGAAGAAAAGAAGAAGGGGATGATGATCATGACGGCGGCAAAACTCTGAACCAGGGCCAGGGCCATGGCGCGGATCATCTCTCCCTGGACTTCTCCCTCGTCCCTCAGGATCCGCAGTTTTGTTGTTTTTAGAATCTCCCTGCAGCTTTGGGACAGGGCAATAAGGTTTGCCCCGGGAACGGCGGTAATGGAAAGTCCCGCGCACTCCTGTCCGTCAAGGGTAAAGATTTCCCGCTGTTCCCGCCGCCCCAGACCGATACGGGCAAAATGGGCCAGGGAACCGATCTCCTCCCCCGCCTTAACGGGGAGTTTTTTTATTTCTTCAAGATCGCCGATCCGGGTTTTGAACCGGACATGGCTGTTGGTTTCCCCCCGGTAGACGCCTCCGGGACTCAGTACATTGGCATCCTGTACCAGGTTCCCCAGGACGCCGGGGTTAAGGCCGGTTTCCGCCCCCCGTTCAGGATCAAATTCGATGTGGACTTCGGGAATCGTCCCCCCGCTTAGCGTTACCTCCGCTACCCCCTCCAAATTTTCCAGTTCGTTTTTCAGGCTGTATTCCAGGTAACTCCGCAGCCGGCTTGGGCTTTCGCCCTTTTCCCCCAGGACCGCGGCGCTGAAAAAGGGCCGCCGTCCCCCGCCGGCCTCGTATATCCGGGGTTTCTGTACCGCCTGGGGCAGTTCCCGGTACAGGGAGTCTACCGTATCCCGCAGGGCCAGGTAGATTCTCTTTTTTTCCGTATTTCCTTGGGCGGGGAATCCCTGTCCCCGGCTGAAAAACACCGTGGTTTCCGAGAGCCCGTAGTCGCAGACCGTCCGGATTTCCGCCACATTTCCCAGGGCGGAGATTCCCTCCTCCAGGGGCCCGGCGATAAGCTTTTCCATTCCCCCGGCATCCATGCCGAAATACTCAAACCGGACCCGGTATACCCACTGGGATTCCGGCGGGGAATCAAAACTGATATGCCAAAGGCTAAAGGCGCAGAGAATCGTAATAATGGCGAAGACGAAAAAAAGCGGGGAAGGGCGGCCTCTGTTCTTCCCGCTCATCTTTTTCCCCCCGCAAAGCCAATGCAGAGGGGGACAAGCAGGAGTACCAGTACAAGAGAAAAAACAAGGCCGCCGATAAGGGCGACGGAAAGGGAAGCCTGGGAGTTGAGCCCCAGGGGATCAAAGGCAAATGGGATCAGGGCCGTGATGGTAGTAACATTGGTGATAAGGATGGCCCGTAGTTTTTCTGTACAATTTTTTATTATAAGAAAAAAACGCCGGCGGCGGTCCATGGTTTTGCCGTCCAGCGCCGCACAGGATTCGTAAAGGAGAATAGAATTGTTAATCGAAATGCCAAAGAGGACCACCAGGGCGATAAGGCTGTTGATGTCCGGCCTTAGCCCGGTGATGAGGAGGAGGAAGAAGGCCCCGGCAAAGGAAGGGGGGATGGCGAGGAGGAGGACCAGGGGAATAAGAAAGGATTCAAACTGGGCGCCCATGGACAGGTACAGCAGAACTATGGTAATCGCCAACAGGGTAAGACCGCCCCGGAGCATCTCCGCCGTTTCCTCTCCCCTGGGGGAAAGGAGAAGGTATTTTGCCTCCAGTTCTTCCGGCAGGGAAAAAGCAAAGATTTTAGCGTCCCTGCGGTTGTGGCGGTAGAGTACCGCCTCTCCCTGTTCTTCCTCCAGGCTGCCCAGGAGCCGCAGGGGAATGGAAGTGGATTCGAGATGCACCATGGTTTCCCCCAGGCCCTCCAGGGATTTAAGATCCTCATCCCGCAGTTTTATTACCAGGGGAATTTCCCTTCCCCCCTCGTAGTAGCTTTCCCGGATACCCTCCAGGGTGTCCCGGGCGGTTTGGGCTATGTACTGGGCGCTTAGGGAAAAACGGGCCAGGGCCAGCCGGTCGGGGATAAAGGCCGGGTCCCTGCGGATAATCCGGGGGATAAAATCCCCGCAGGGGGATTCCCCGGGAACCCCCTGCGCCGTCTTACCGGGGCCGGTCTCCGGTGGCAGTTCGGCGAGCAGGGCTTCCGCCCTCTCCCATGCCTCCCCCGGACTATCGGAACGGAGCAGATTCTCCGCTTCCCCGATTTCCAGGCTTTGGGCCAGGAGGTCCTGGTTTCCGCTGAAAACCGGGGTATAGGGGGTTTTCTCAAAGTGGCCGTTGATCTTTGCCCGGACTAAGGGCGCTTTTCCCCGTAGGCGGCCGGTAAACCTAATCTTTTCGGGAATCTCCGAGGGGTTTACCAGGCGGGGATAATCGTCTTTTTCAAGCCCCCCACTTATTTCCAAAGCCCGGATCTCCGTAATCTCCTCCAGCCCCCGGCTCAAGTCCTGGGCAGTCCGGCGCATCTTATCCAGGGATGTCCCCGGAGGGAAGCTCAGTTCAAAGGAAACCGTGGTTCCCCTGAGTTCCCCCAGCAGGGTAAATTTGGAAAGTCCCAGGGAAACAGCGCCGGCGGCAAGGCAGATTCCCAAGGGGATAAGGGCAAGCCGGGGTTTCCGAAAGAGAAGAAAGAGGCTCCGCCGGTAAGTCCGGCTAAGCCGGGAAAGCCCCCTTCCCCGGAGAGTTTCCTGTTGCGCTTCCGGCCTGAGAAGACTGCCCATGGCGGGGATGTAGGTAAAGGAGAGGAGGCAGGAAAATGAAATAGAGGCGATCACCGCCGCGGCCAGATCGCCAAAGAGTTCCCCCAGGAGTCCGGGGATAAAGAATACGGGGATAAAAACTATCACCGTGCTGAGGGCCGATGCGCCGGAAGACATGGCCACAGAGCTTACCCCCCGGATCACCGGCCCCGGCCAGTCTCCTTCTTGCCCGTCCTTCAAGTGGAGTTTTCTCAGTTCCCCGTCGATCTGTTCCACCGCCACCGCGCCGGCGTCAACCACCATGCCGATACCGATGGCGATTCCCGAAAGGGACATCAGGTTCAGGGACCTCCCGCTTATGGCCAGGCTCAAGACCGACGCCAGGGCGGAAAGGGGGATTATGCCGGTGATCACCAGGGACAACTTAAGGGAACGCAGGAAGATGAACACCACCAGGCCGGCGGAGAGGAGCGCCGCCAGGGAGGAAAAGAGGAGGGCCAGGAGGGATTCTATAATCTGGCGGGAAAGGTCCCCGGCTATTTCAAAGCGGTACCAGGGGCTGTACAGGGCGCTAAGGGTTTCTATCTCCCTTTTTACCTTCATGGAAAGGGGGATAGGAGGAGGCCCTTTCCTCAATCCGATTCTGATACATTCCACGCTGTGGGGAATCCCCCGTTCCTCCGAGCGGTAGAGGAAAAAACTATCCTGGGGGCCGCTTTTCCTTTCTACCTCCGCTATGTCCCCCACCCGCAGGAGACTCCCCTGATCCCAGGAAAGGGGGGTATTTTTTAATTCTTCCAGATTCCGGTAGAGTCCCGATGTTTTTACACTGTACTCCAGTTCCCCCTCCCGGATGGTTCCTCCGGGGTATTCAAAATTAGCGGCGGCGATGATCTCTGCCGCGGCGGAAAGGTTAAGGCCCCTGGATTCAAGGCCGGACTTTTCAAAATTAACCTGTATTTCCTCCTCCTCCCCCCCTGACACCGTGACCATGGCGCCCAGACGCTGCAGCCTAGGCTTAATATCGGTTTCCGCGATATAGCGCCCGTAACGGAGATCCCCGTCCATGGGGATCATGATAATAGTAATACTGTCTTTTTCACTTCCGCTTTCCCGGCTTACCTTGGGCTTGGAACAGAAGGAGGGGAGGCCCTCATAGCATATATCAATGATCTCCCTGCTTTCCGCCAGGGCCAGGTCCGTATCGGTCCCCCAGTGCAGTTCTATTCTTAAAAGAGAAAGCCCTTCCCTGCTCACCGATGAAACGGATTTAAGGCCCCCCAGGGCGGCGAAGGCGTCTTCCAGGGGGATAGTCACCAGGGTCCGCATTTCTTCCGCCGTTACCCCCGGATATTCGGTGCTGACGATAAGGAAACGTTCTTTCAGGGGGGGCAGAAAATCCAGGGGAATGATAAAGGCGCAGCTAATCCCCAGGAGGACCATGCCCCCCAGGGCGGAGAGGATGGAGAGGGGATGGCGGGCGGAAAAACCGATAAGCTTTTTTATCATTCTTTGTTCCAGGTAACGCTTATGTCCCTGCCCAGGGGATTTCCCAGGAGGTCCGCCAGGGAGGACCGGATCGAAAAGACGATAAGCCCCTGCCGCTGGGTATTTTCGATCTCCAGGCCGTAGACCAGGGCGCAGAGTTTCTTCCCGCCCCCCTCCAGGCTGGGGTCGTTAAAAACGCTGGCCCGGTAGGAAGCCTCGTCGAGGATTCGCAGTTTTTTTATCGAGATATAGGCGCAGCCGTTGCTTGCCGAAATGGAGAAAGCCTCCATGGCGGAGGAGGGGGCAATGGAAGCGGCCTCCGGGGAAACGGCAAAGACCAGGCAGAGTTCCGTGGCCTCCGTTCCTCCGTCCACGGGCTGGAAGATCACCGGATCAAGGGACAAGGAGTCAAAATCCGTTTGTTCCGATAGGTTTTTAATTCCGGTTTTACCGTCAAAGAATCCCCCTAAAAATTCGGGGGGCATAAATTGGGGGGCGTCAAAGACCAGGGGGAAAAACAGATCCTCCGTACTCTCCCAGCTTCCCTCCGCGCCGATTCCCTTACGCACAATAAGGGTGTAGTGTTCCCCCCAGGCGGGTTTCCGGGTAAGGGAAATCCGGGCCCTGCTCCGGGAGTTGCCTTCGGCGTTTATGTCGAGGCCCAGGGAGGGCCGGATTTCGATGTAAGCCCCCAGGGATTCTACAGCCAGATCCCGGCTGAAACTAATGATAAATTCCGCGTCCGGCGGCAGTCCCGTATTCGGCTGGTCCCTTGCCAGAGAGGCGGCGGCGGCGGCGTTAAACCATTCAAGGCTGGGTTCCGGTACTGAACGGTCGTTCCCCAGGAAGAAACTGCTGCTAAAGGGGAGGACCATGCTGTTCCGGGACAGATCCAGCAGGGCGGTAGAAACAGTAATGGTATAACGTTTTCCCATGTCCAGGGGCTTTACCGGCTGAATAAGGGCCTCCCGGTCCCCTTCCCAGCGAATCACATAATCGGGGGAGGGGCTGATCCCCAGGGCCTCCGTAAAAGAAATGGGGTCTACCGCTTCGGAAAAGCACAGCCGTATTTCTTCCGGCGCCTTCTCTAAAATGCTTCCGTCCGCCGGAAAAACCGAAACTATCCGGGGGGCTTCCCCTTCGGCCCCGGTAAAAAATTCCCGGTGGTAATCCTCCTCCAGGGAATTCCCCTTTTGATCTTCGGCAACGGTACTAAGACTTACCCCGTAGGTCCTGCCTTTTCCGATCCCGTTCACCGGGTAGAACCGGGTTTCCTCCCCGGTAAACGCGAAACGCCCCTCCAGCCTCCTGCCGTCCTCCGTCATGGAAAAAGCCTTGAGTATCGATTCTTCATTGGGGGAGGCGGAAAAACGGAAGAAGACCCCTCCCCTATCCTCCTCCAGGGAACAGGAAAACACCCGCAGGGGGGGAAGCAGCCATTGGGCGCAGGAACAGGGCAGCGCCGCCAGAATCCCCAGTATCAGGGAGGCAAAAAAAACCCGGCGCAGCGGAGGAAAACCGCATCGTAGGGCAGGGCGGTTTAATGTTGGGGCGTTTGCCGGCGCCAGGCTATACCGCAGCGATCCAATGGACTTGTTCAAAAACTGAGGTTTTTGAACAAGTCCTGTAAACAGCCCGCGGTCGTTTGTTCCTGGCCCGCGCCAGGGATTGTAGGGGGCGCGAAGCGCGCCACCGCAGCCCCAGAGGGGCGAGGAGGCCGGAGCCCGGCAACCGGAGGTTGCCTGGGCGGAGCCCCGAAAAGCCCGGTCCTGCCTCCGCTGCGCGGAGGCAGGAGGCGCCCAAATAGAATCACCCATAGAATCGTCCACGGAAACTAATAGATTCTGAACACGTACCATAGGTCCTCCTTTAGATACTCCCCGCCGGCGCTGAGGGGCCCCTGCTTTCCCGACACAATTTTTATCTGGTAGTAATTGTCTATTCCGTCCCCCGACGGGCTCAGGTTTTCATAGAGGAGGCTTAAAACAGCGCCTTCGTCCTCCCATTTGGCGGAGACAAGGACGGGGCTGAGGGCGGAGGCGGGAAAGATGCCGGAAAGGGAAACGGACTCCAGGGCGGCCTTCCGGTTGGCCGGGGGGATCGCCCGGGAAAAGGCGATTTGTACTTTCAGGCCGGGGGGGTCCACCCTGATCAGGTTGTGTTCCTGGAGAAGGCCGCCGGGGAGGAGGGAATCTGTTCTGGAATCGAGGGTCAGGCCCTCCAGTTCCAGGAAGCGCTGGGCGCTGGAAAAGTAATACTGCGCTTCCTCAAAGAGGGAGAGGCCCAGGGAATCTTTTACCGATTGGGAAATGGTGATCCGGTATTCCGTTTCCAGGCGGTACTCTTCTTCGGGGAAGAAGATGATCGAATCTTCCCCGGCCTCCTCAAAATAACCTTTAATCGAAGGGTAGAAGGAGATGCCCGATCTCAGGGAGGCCGGGTCCATGGGCTTGGAAAAGATAAAACCTATGCCCTCCATATTTTCCAGGTTGTTGTCCAGGGGGCTTCCCCGTCTCCACAGATAGGGGGGACCGAAGGTTTTGTCCACGGGACAGAGTTCCAGCGGGCGGGGGACGCTTAAATTGTCGGGACCGGAAAAGGCCCCGGAATATTCCCGCTTCATGATGTAGCCGTCTTCGCTTTCCATCCCCGTGATACTCCACCGGTACAGGGTATTGGCCTGCCAGGGGGATTTTGGGAGGATTCGTATTTCCGTTCCTAAAAAATCACAGAAATACTCTACGCTGGGGATCAGGGAAAACTGGCCGCTAAAGGAGGTAACGCCGGGGACCTTGGAAAAAATAAATATCAGCCTGTTGTCTTCCGCGGAGGAATAATCGAGGGTGAATTCATTTCCCTCAAGGCCGTAAATGAAGTTCCGTATAAGCTGGACGGTATAGATTCTGCCGTCTTCCATGGGGAGCTTCCCCTCCAGGCTGATCCCGTAGTGTTCCCCCTTTTTCCAGCCGGTAAGAGGCTTGATATGGAGGGTCCTGCCTTCCCAGGTGAAGATGGGGGCGCGGCTCAGGTCCCCTTCGCTGAGGATCAGGTTCCGCTCCGTTTCCCCCCGGTTAGGCATAATAGAAAAATCCAGGGCCAGGGTTTCTTCAAAGTAATACTGTCTGCCCTGGCCCACGGAGCAGGAAATGTCCAAATATTCAAAACTTACCGGGGGAGTACAGCCGGGCAGCAAGGCAAGGCTCAGGAGTCCCAGCAGGCACAGCGATACTACCATTTTTTTAACGGTATTCCACATAAACGCCCTCCCGCAGATAGGGGGAAGGTTTGTCTATTACCATGTCTCCCTCCTCAATGCCTGAACTTATCCAGAGCAGTCCCTCCCGCCGGGTTTCTATCCTGAGCTCCCGCAGTATCGCTATGCCGTTGACGGCGCAGAAGACCTGGCCTTCGTCCCCCGAATCCCGCCGCAGGAGGGAGCTTTCCGGAATCACGGGGAGGGCTTTCCCTCCGCCCCGGGGGATTCGGCATTTGACAAACATCCCCGGCCTAATCCGGTTTTCGCTGTTGGGGAATTCGGCTTTAACGGAAAAATTACCGCTTTGGGGGTCGGCTACCGGCGAAATCTCCGTTATCCCCGCGTCAAAGGCCAGGCCCAGGGAGGGAATTTCAACGGCAATGGAGGCGCCGGTCCTTATGTCCCGAATATCCTGTTCCTGGACAAAGAAAACGCCGGAGACACTGGAAATGTCCATCACGGTGGCCAGCTTTTCGTTCTGCCCGGCGAATTCCCCGTTCTCAAAGTACAGGGCCCCTAAAATCCCCGCTACGCTGGAACGGATCGTCAATTCATCCATGAGCCGCGTTACGGAATCCAGGTTTTTTTCCGCGTTCCGCAGATTCGCCTCCGCGGCTTCCGTCTCCGCCAGGGCGCTTAGGATATTCAGGGCGATGAACTGTTCTTTCCGCTCCGCGCCGTCCTCCGCCGCGGCGATTCCCGCTGCCTCCAAATCCTCTTCCCGCAGGCCCAGGGAGGCGATTTCCAGATCTTTTTTCATCATGCCGATCTCCGCCTCCAGGGAAAGGACGGACAGTTCCTGGTTCCGGTACGCCTCATCGGTGATGCCCCCTATTTCCCAGAGTTCCCGCCGGTTCCCCAGGGACCGCCGGGCCTCTTCCATTTCCAGTTCCTTTTGTTCCAGGTTGAGTTTCTGCCGTTCCAGCGACAGGAAACGGCTTTCCGCGCCAAGACGGGCCTCCCGCAGCCTGGTACGGGCCAGGGAGAGGCTGGTCCGGGCCTGTTCAAGGGCTATGGCCGCCTGGTCGTACTGAATTTCCAACTGTACGTTTTTCAGCAGGGCCACCGGGGCTCCCCGGTCTACCCATTCCCCTTCCCTGACCAGTATTTCTCCGATAGTTCCCTCCACCTGGACGGTAATATCGTTTTTTGACTTGTAACTAATCGTTCCAAAACTGGCTAATTCGCTCCGGGGAAGCATTGTTTCCGCCGCCCTTGCCTGGACCGCAATAACGCTGTTTTCAGGTTTCTCCGCCCCGCTTTTACAGGACAGGACGCAAAGCGCCAGGGCGAAGGCGGTCCGGGGGGCGGGTTTAAGTTTTTTTAAGCGGCCGTTGTTCAAAAACCAAAGTTTTTGAACAACTCTTTTAAAGATTCCGGCACGCATCGGCTAAACCTCCAAAGGGGAAACCTGTCTGTATTTCCAGGTCCCGTTCCAGGGCGGAGACCTGGGTAAGGTAATCTTTAAGGGAGATCTTGGCCTGGGCCAGATCGCTGAGTTCCGACAAATAATCGATTCGCTTTTTTTCTCCCTTTTCAAGCTGCAGCTGGGAAAAGAGAATCCGTTTTTCCATTAGAAAGATTCGCTGTTCCATGTTATCCGCGGCCCGCAGCTTATTGTCATGGGCGATCACCAGTTCATATAAGGATTCCCGCAGTTCCCGTTCCCCCTGGGAGAGCCGCAGCGCCGACTCAAGGAGATTCAGTTCCCCCTGCTTCCGGCTGAGGGAATAGGCCGGAAGGATGCGGAGTTCCCCCGAATGGCTGTCGGAAAGCTGCCGCAGGGCGGCGCGTTCAAAGCCGGCCCCCCTGGAGGCGTTAAGGGAAAAGAAATCCAGGCCGGAAAAATCAAAGGTAAACTGTAAAGAATAGTTCGGTTCTGTCAGGGGGTACGATCTCCCGGAAAAAGTAATGCTCCCCTGGGCGCTGACGGCGGGAATGTACCAGCGTTTTCCATAGTCCCGTTCCTTGCGGCTGTACTCCACATCAATACTAAGTTTTTTTAGGGCTCCGCTGGACTCCCGGACCAGCGCCCAAAGCCGGTCCAGCCAGGGTTCGTAATAAAGATCCCCGGATTCTTCGGCGAGGCCGGAACCGATCCTCACAAGAGCCCCCGGTTCCAGGCCCAGGGCCGCCTTAAGCTGCCGTTCTCCGGACGAAAGATCCCGCAGTCCCTGATCCAGTTCCTGTTCTATCTCCATATAGGAAGAGCGGTATTCCAGGTAATCGGTTTCCAGGGAAAGGCCCAGTTCCGTTTCCTTTTTCAGGATTGCCAGTTGTTCCCCCGCCTGGGCCAGCAGGTCCCGCCGTATTTCCGCCATTTCAGCCAGGAGGAGGCACTGATAGTAAAGGGACATCACCGAGGACAGGAAAGCCCGGTATTCGGTTTCAAATTCCTCCCTCTGGTAGAGGGCGGACAGCCGCCCGGCCTCATAGGCCAGCCTCTTTCTGCCCCCGTCAAAGACCGGCTGGGATACGGAGAACCGTATAGTTTTACTGCGGGAGTCGGCGGCCAGGAGGGAAGTGCTGTCGGATTCAGAAAGGGAAAGGCCAAAGGAGGGAAGAAAATCCTGGAAGCCCGCTTTCGCCATCCCCATGGCCGTAATGATCTTCTGCCGTCCTATGGTCCAGGTCCGGGAATTCTGGACCGCCAGTTCCACCGCCTCCGCCGCGGAGTTGATCAGAATCTCCTGGGCCCCGGCCAGGGGAACCG
>JAIRNB010000278.1 GCA_031258265.1 Treponema sp.
CAGCGTACTATTGCCCTTTGCAAACAAAGCAAAATTAAACTTCCGGACGCTATCATTGCCGCAACCGCCCTCATCGAAAATTTCACTCTTGTTACCCGCAATGTTGATGACTTCAAAAACATTGCCGGCCTCAATTTACTTAACCCTTGGGAGATTCATTAGGAAATACCGCAGCTTCCACATGAAACCGCCGTCAGCGGCGTAGATTTCGCAGCGCCATACCCCCCAAAACACCCTCAAAAGATGGCTGACACCCCTTGCAAGCACCCTGAATAGGCCCTCGCCGCCGTCATGGCCTGCCCTGTCCAGGGCATCGACATTTACCCTCCGGCGCCTTGTCATGGATACTTATGCGCCGGTTTTGGACCAATGCTTTCTTACGCGCAAGGGATAGAGCGGAAATACCGGAAGCCCCCCGCAGGGGGGCTGAGGAATTGCAGCGATAGCCCGGTCCCCGCCCTTGAAAAGGGCGGGGATGCGCCCAAAAACAGGGGAAGAAAAAATCCTACAGGCTCATCCCGTCCTGTTCTCCAGGCCAGCCTTGAATAAACGGTTTTTCTTTATTAAAGTACAGGTAAGGTTAAGTTAATCCCAAGGGCCTTGGGTTTTGGGTAAAACCTTGAATTTAGATAACGGTTTCTTATGGAGTGGTGTAGATGAGTGCCCTTAGTATCGTTTTATTGGTTTTCTTTGTGCTTATCGCTATTTTGCTTATTCTCCTGGTGTTGATTCAGAATGAGGAAGGGGACAGTCTGGGGGGTATTTTTGCCGGGGGAAGCGGTTCCGCCTTTGGTTCCCGCTCCGGTAATGTGCTTACCAGGGCTACGACGGTCCTGGGCGCCCTGTTTCTGGTTCTGAGTCTGGGTCTTGCCCTGCTTAACCGCGGTCCCGGGACCGGGGGGGTGGAGGCTGAAGGGAGAAGGCTGAATCCCGAAGCCGGCGGCTGGGTGGAGGGGGAGCTTAATTCCCCCCAGGTGGAAATACTGGATGAGCCCTCTGGGGGGGCCCAGGATTCCGGAATCGCCGAATAGGCCCGGGAGGTTCCATGTTTCTGCATGAAGTATTCCCGGCCAAGTGTATCAAGCTTGATCTGGAGGCGGAGGATAAAGAAGAAGCCTTCGAGGAAATGGTGGATTATTTCTGCCAGGCTACCCGGAACAGGGACCGGGAGGAGATTCTGGGGGCCCTGCGGGAACGGGAAGCCAAGATGTCTACCGGTATCCACAAGGGAATCGCCGTTCCCCATGGCAAAACCAACGCGGTGGAGGATGTTTTCGGCTTTTTGGGGATTTCCCGGGGGGGTATTGATTACGATGCCCTGGACGGGGAACCGGTCTACCTTCTCTTTATGATCCTTGCCCCCCCTAAGGATTCTGAAAAACACCTGCGAATCCTTAAACGGCTTGCGGAACTCCTGGAAAACCCCCAGTTTTATGTGGATCTCCTCTCCCAAAAGGATCCCCAGGGGGCCTATAACGTCATCTGTAAATACGAAGATATCTTCGCCACCGGGGAATAGGGCATGTCGGACCGTGAAACCGGCGGCGATAGGGCCGGCATTAGGGCTCCTGTCGAAGGCGGTAGAGCGGGAACCGGGGGAACCGGCGCCGGGGATTTGAATGTCCTTGGGCACCTTCTCAAGATCGAGGCCGATGCCGCCGCCATGGTGGATGACGCCCAGGCGGAGGCGGATCGCCGCCTTGCCGAATCCGAAAAAAACAACCGCGCCCGCTATGACGAGGTATACGGTAAAGAGGCCCTGGAATTGGACAGACTTTTTACGGAGGAGTTAAGCCGTATCCGCGCCGATTACCAGGCCCAACTGGAGGCATACCGGGGGAGTTTGGCTTCGATCCCCGTGGATCAGGGGCGTTTTTCCGCCCTTATGGACGATCTTCTGGCCGGCCGAGAAGGACGCCGGGTTTAGCTATGCCGGGGATGGGGGAACGGGCCTATGTGTATGCCAGGGCCTGCGGAATCGTGGGAAAATCCCTGATAGGCAAGCGAATATCCTCCCTTGCCAGGGTGGACCGGCTTTCCGCCCTGGACCGGTTTATCTTCCCCCAGGGGAGCCGGGAACTGCCGGAACGGGAACTTCTGCCCGATTTGGAACGGCGGATCACGGGCCGGGCGGTGTCCCAAATTCTGTCCGTGGTTTCCTCTTATTCGCATCCCCCGGAGCTTTTACTGCGCCTTTTGCGGACCTGGGAATACGCGGATCTAAAATCCGCCCTTAACGCCCTGGCGGGCGGTGAATCTACCTTTTCCACCTGGACCGATCTGGGGCCCTTTGGGACCCTGCGCTTTGCCGCCTACCCGGACCTGGCCGCCATGCTCAAGGGAACGGAATTTGAATTCCTTTTGGACAAGGAGATGGGTCTGGTTAAGGGGGGGGACGCGGTAAAGGCCCAGACTGAATTGGATAAACACTACTACAATTCCCTTTGGCTGGCCCTGAAGAAGCTTCCCCCCGCTGACCGCGTTGCCTCGGAACGGATTCTGGGGGAGGAAATTTCCCTGCGGAACTGTATTTGGGCCCTGCGGCTGCGGATTTACTACCGGATGTCCTCCGCCGAAGTATCGGAACACCTTATGGATATTCGTCCTTTAGGGACGGGGAAACTCCGGGATGGGAAACGGGGACGGCGGGGGACAGGACCGCGGGATTCCCTGGCCGCCGATGCCCGCGCCAGCCTTGATTTTGTCCTGGATAGCCGCGCCGCCTGGGCCGGCTGGCGGCGGGAACAGTTCCTTAACCCGGAACTCCCCGGCCGGCCCTGGACCGTGGACCCCCGGTATTTCCAGAACGCCGCCGGGGATTACCTGTATAAGCTTGCCCTCCGTTCTTTCCGCCGCCGGCCTTTTTCCATAGATACCGCTTTTTGCTTTATCCGGCTTAAGCAGTACGAAGAAGACCTCCTTACCAGCGTGGCCGAGGGGCTGGGCCTGGGGATGAGCAGCCAGGATGTGTTTGCCATGTTGGAGGTTGCCCCGTGACAACCGTGGTTTCCCGCGGCCGTATGGCCGTATAGTAGTACGATCAAACAGGAAGCGGAGCTTCATGATACGTCCAAGGAAGATGAAGCATGTTGAACTGACCGTCCTTTCCAGGGATGTGGACCGGGTAATTGAATACCTGGGCCGCCAGGGGATCATGCACTTTTCCGATACCGTCGAAGGGCCGGGACCGGGAGAGGATTCCCCCCAGCCTTCCCGGGGGGAGACTTTTCGTGACATAGGACTGCGGGCGGGGGCCCCGGAACCGCTAAGGCGCTTGACGGCCCTGGGAAGCGGGATGGAGGCCGTCTCCACCGCCTCGGAGGCTTCCGTCCACTCTTTGGACCGGGCCGCTTACCGGCATATTCAGGACAATTTAGAGAAAATTAGGGGGGGGGCGGCTTTTCTTGGCATCGATCTTCCGGATGAACCGGAGGATGACACGAAACTTCCCGGGGAAGAGGAAGAGGTCCTTACCGATAAGCTCTGTGACGGAATCTCCAGCCTGATAAACAGGGAGAACGAAGCTTCCCAGGAGAAGGCCAAGGTGGAGGAGACCTTAAATGAGGCCCGGGCCTTTGCCAATCTGAACGCCCCCTTTGCGGAACTTGATCAGCTTTCCTACCTTACCCTGCGGGTGGGCCGTCTGGATCTTAAGGCCCAGGACCAGGTTAGGCGGAGCATGGCGGACCGGGCGGTGATAATCCCCCTGGGGGAGGGGGGGCGTATCCTGGCGGCGGCCTCCCGGCGGGGCCGTTTTGCCCTGGATTCGGAATTGAAAAAAACCGGGTTTATCCCCATAGCGATCCCCGAAGGCTACCAGGGAATCCCCGTGGAACTCCTGGGGGGGCTGGAAGATCGCCTGACCGCGGCGGAAAGGGAACTGGAACAGATTCAGCGGGACAAGGAGGAACTGCGCCGGGAAGGGGCCCCCCATTTCCGCGCCCTTATGGCTTCCTACCTTATGGCCGCCGCGGTGGAACAGCTTAAGGCCAAACTTGTGGCTACCCGGAGTATTTATGTCCTTAGCGGCTGGGCCCCCCAGGATACCATTGAGAATCTGGTGGAAGACCTTACCCGGATTACCGAACAGCGGATCGCCATCCGTACCTTTAGCCCCGAAGAAATGCCGGAGGTTGCGGAGGGCCGGGAGAAGGTCCCGGTTTCCCTTAAACACGGCGCCTATGTCCGGGGTTTTGAACGGGTGGTCTTTTCCTACGGCGCCCCCCTTTACGGTACTATCGATCCAACTCCCTTTGTGGCTGTCTTTTTTTCCATCCTCTTTGGGATCATGTTTGGGGATATGGGGCAGGGTTTTGTCCTGTTTCTCCTGGGCCTTTTAACCAGCGCCAGGGGTTCCAGGTCCTTGAAGAATTTCCGCGGTTACTCTACGCCCCTTATCGCCGTGGGGATCGCCTCCATGATCATGGGCCTTTTAACCGGCGAAATTTTTACCATCGAAGGACTTTTGTCCGCCCCCACCCGGGCGGTAACAGGTTTTTTTATGAGGATTTTCGGCATAGCCGGGGAAGCGCCGGACCGGATTCTCCACCTGATGCCCGAAAAGGGAAATGTGATGCGGCTGTTTTACTTCTTCGGCTTTACAATTTCCGTGGGGATAATTCTTAATTCCATTGGGCTTGTGGTAAATATCCTTAACCTCTTTTCCCTGAAGCGCTACGAAAAGGCCCTTTTTTCCAAGACCGGGCTGTCGGGGCTTTTGTTTTTCTGGTACGCCGTCTTCATTGCCGTGCGCTGCCTGGCCGGGGGCCGTTTCGCCTGGTTTGATGTGGCCGGTCTTTTGATCCCGGTATCCGGCATCTTTTTCGGCCCCCTGCTGTGGCCCCTGATTTCCGGGGAGCGGCCCATATTGAAAGAGGGGTTCATGGTCTTCTTCATGGAAGGCTTTGTGGAGATTCTGGAGACTCTTTCAACTTACGTTTCCAATACCGTAAGTTTTTTGCGGGTAGGGGCCTTTGCCCTGTCCCACGCGGTCCTTTCGTTCATCGTTTTTACCCTTTCCAGCATGGTAAGCCGGGGGGCGGCGGCGGGGCCGCTTTTTGCCTTCGTGGTAGTGGTCTTTGGAAACGCCCTCATCATCGTGCTGGAAGGGATGATCGTGGCCATCCAGGTGGTACGGCTCCAGTATTACGAATTCTTCAGCAAATTTTTTACCGAAACCGGAGTTGCCTTTGCCCCCTTCCGGTTCCGTAAGGAAGCGCGGGAATAATATTAGAGTTAGAGGCTGTTCCAAAACTTCAGCTTTTGGAACAGCCTCCTTGAATTTGGCGGAAAAACCGGGCTTTGGCCGGTTTTTCCAAGAGCTTGTTCCGAAACCAACCGGGTTTTGGAACAAGCTCAAATATATTTGTTTCTTCATTGATACAAAAAAGCTATCCATACAAAATTGTATATCGTAAAAGCTTCTTCATGAATATTATGAAGTTTTACATCGCCCAAAATTTTCCAGATATAAGGATTTTCTAATTCGAGCAGAAACGTTACTTACAATAATTATGCTAAAATCGAAAAAATATATTCCAGAAATAAAATTGAATATAATTCCTGATGCAAAAGATAATATACTATTAGAACTTGCAGATATTTGTTCTGCTGATTTTTTAATAACAGGGAATACAAATGATTTTACGTTTTCACAATATAAAGAAACAAAAATTATAACACCTAAAGAATATTGGGATAATTATCAATATCTTTAACAAAAAATTTGGCAAAAAAATGTCGCCTAACGTGTAGTAGGCGTATAGCAAAAAAACCCAAATCCCCGCGCCCCAGCCCCCCTATGGGCCCGCATTCAAGCGGCACGGGGCTGCGCTTAAACAAAGTCTAAGGAGGCCCTGTCCGGGTAAGCGCCTACCGCCCGCATTTGAGCACA
>JAIRNB010000335.1 GCA_031258265.1 Treponema sp.
TCGTGGGTCCCTACCCGGTCCACCCGGACCTTGTATTTGGAGGCCAGGAGCAGAATCTCCCGGGCCCGGGGCCCCGCCTTGGCAAGCAGGACGGGGCCGTGGGGTTTCCCGGATTTAATGCGTTCTTCGATGGCGTGAAAACCTGTAAGATAGATCATGCTGGTTTTTCCTTAATAGTGTTGTTTAAAAACTTCAGTTTTTAAACAACAACCGCTTAAAAATAACAAAAAACGCAGATTTTGTTAGAAATCTGCGTTTTTTGTAAGACTTGTAAGCCAAGCTTCGCTTGGCAAAGAACCAACCGGGTTCTTGGACAAGTCCAATTTCCGGTTATGGGAGCTTTGTCCAAAACCCGGCTGGTTTTTAAAAAGCTTTACGATACGGGCGCCACGGGCCGGTCATCCGGTTCCCCTGTTTTTACCCCGCCCATGGTACACCAGGCGGCGAACATACAGATACCGCTGAATATGAAGATTCCCCGGTATCCCCCCAAATCAATGATAAGCCCGGTAATGGGGGGAGCGAAAATAGCGGCGCTTTGACTAAAGGTATAGTAAAGGCCCGTATAAATACCCACGTTGTCATAATTTGTCATCTGCCAGATCATGGGGAAGGAGTTGACCATTACCCCGATCCACACGGTCCCATAAAGGAACATCAGAAGCAGGAAGATCAGTAAACAGGCGTTGATAGAAAAGCCCTGCCGGAGGACAAAATCCGTACTAAAGGGCACCATAAGCAGGATAACGGTTAGGAAAACAAGGCATATTCTGATAAAACGCCGGCGGCCCAGGCGGTGGGCCGCATACCCGGAAGGGATCGCCAGGGCGACTCCCGAAATTCCCGCGACTCCCTGGGCAAGGGCGGCATTTGATTCCGCCACCCCGATAACCTCCACAAGGTAGAGCCCCAGGAAGGGTTGAAGTCCCTCATAGGCCATGAACCAGAAAAAGAGGGAAACTAAGATCAGGGGGGCGCTGTAGTCCTTTTCCCCCTGGCCTCTTGCTGGAGAGAACACCTCCCGTATTGATGCCGCCACGGAAAGTTTTTTTTCGGTTTTCTCTTTTTCCCAGTTTTCCGGCGCGGAATCCGGCGGGCCTTCACGGACAAAGAGGAGAAGTACCACGACGGCCAGAATCGTACAGATTCCGGCGGCGCTGAAGGGCAGTCCGTCTTTAATGACAATCAGCCGGGTCAGGAGCAGGGTTCCGGTAATGACCCCAACACCGCCCATCATGCTGATTACGCCGTTCGCTTCGGAACGGTACTCCCCCGGAATTGTATCGGGCATTAGGGCCACCACCGGGCCCCGCACCGAAGTTTTGAAAATATTAAAAAAGAAAATAATGATAATCAAAGCCCACAGTGATACCCCTGCCATAATGGGAACCATGTGAAAGAGCAGGGCCGAGACCGGCAGCATTACCGCGATAAACGGCATGCGCCGGCCAATTCTTGTCCGGGTCCGGTCGGACCAGACGGCGATCACCGGGATAAGGAGGAGCTGCAGAATATTATCCAGGGTCATAATGCCGCCCACCAGGAAATTGGCCTTGATGTACCGCCGCAGGTACAGGGGAACATAGGTATTATAGAGGGGGTCCATCAGGCTAAGGGAGAATAAGCCCAGACCAATAATAAAAGTACGGACAAAATATTTACTGAATCCCGGATTTTTTGCCGCTTTGTTTTCCATGGACCGCCCCTCAAATAGTTTTTGTAACGCTGTTTCAGAACCAGGGATTTTGAAACCGGTTCATATATGGACTTGTTCAAAAACTTCAGTTTTTGAACAACTCTATCGAACAAGCCCAGTAAACAAATCTTCCCTGGCGGGAGAAAGGCCGGGAATATGGGGAACCCGGTCCGGCGGGGCTCCGTCCCCCAGAAGCCTCAGGGCCAGGGGGGCAAGATCCAGAAGGCTGCCGCCTTTTAACTGTCTGCCGCGGCATATCGAGGGGGCGCGGACCGCATAAAACACCTTGTAGCCCTCGTAATCTTCAGGATAACCATGCTGGCCCTTTTCCCCCGCATTATACGCCTCATACTGCCAGCCGGGCAGGGGGCAAAAGCCCGCGGGCAAATCTCCCCGGCCGCAGGCGTGCATCTCGTCTTCCCTAAGCCAGCGTCTAAAACCGGGGCTTTTTTCCAGCCTCCGCCGCAGGGGATCAATGTTTTCCAGCTTCCCCGGATGGAGGAAGGCCGCGCCGCCGCAACATTCGATAAAACAAGCCCTTTCATCGGGCTGGTACGCCCCCGCCCCATCCCGCGCCAGGAGGTCCATTTCCACAAGAATATCGTTGGGCAGGACGGTATTTTCCGCGGGAAGCTGGGCATGATCGGAAAAAAGGATCACCGCCGTTTCCTCCCCCGCCGCTTCCAGCAGCCTTCCCAGTTCCCTGTCCATAACATCCAGGGCCTTGTCCAGGATAGCAAAGTCTTCGCCATGCTTATGACAGAGGGCGTCATAGGCGGTAAAGTGCATTAAAGCCAGGCCGGGCCGCCGGCGGCGTAAAATATCCGCCATGCAGGCAGCGGCAAAACGATCCCGCGCGGGCTGGCTGATCCCTTCAAGGAGATGGCGGTAGCGCAGCCAAAGACGGAGCTGCGTCAGTTTACTCCCGTTTTTTAGGTTGAGGAGGAGCTGATTATCCCCCGGCCTGGGGACCATTTCCGGTAAATTCCACTTTATTTCCCTTGCGCCGCCGGTGGCGGGCCAGAGTACGGCGGCCACAGAGAGGCCCTTTTCCGCCGCCGCTTGCCAGAGGGTCTTCTTTTTGATATGGGAAGCGCGGTAACGCCATTCGGGATACCGTTCCGGAAAGGCGGAAGTATTGGAGATAAGCCCGTGTTCCGCCTGGGGGAGGCCGGTTACCACCGAAGCATGGATCGGATAGGTATTGGTAAGAAAAACACTCGAAACATCCCTCACCAGGGCGGCGTCCCGCAAAAAGGCGGCGGTATTTGGCAGGGCGGCAATACGATCAAAGACCCGGTCCCCCACGGCGTCAAAACTGATTATGAGAAGCCTGGTTTTCAAGTTCCCTTTCCCATGGAGATAAGATCCTTTTCCGCTAGGGCGGCGACTGTAGCGGTTCTTCCCCAGAGGTTCTCCGCTTTTTTTACCCAGCTTTCAAAGCCGCCGGGGCTTTCCGGGAAATTCATATAGTGTTTGTAGATTTTATTTCCGCTTATCACCGCGCCGCCAAGGTTTTTTAGGGCCGCGAAAGAAAGTTTCCCTGAAAACAGCCCCATGAGCAGTTTGAAGGCCATGTTGCCCCGGCCTTTTTCTTTGTCATCCTCAAAAATAATTCCCCGTTCAAACTCATAATCGTTTTCTTCCGCGCCGCAGTTTACCGCCCCGGGGAGGGTGGCTAAAATTCGGGCAAACGAAGCGCCCTGGGCCCGGGCATAGCGGCGGTTTACCGGCCAGATCTTTTCCCGGTCGGGATATGCGCCGTCCCGCATGGCCCTGCCGAATTCTTCGGCGGCAATGGTGCAGAGGAGCCACCCATAAGGGACTCCCTCGCCTGACATAGGGTTGGTGATACAGGCGGCGTCGCCCAGGGCCACAAAGCCGTCGGCAACAAAACTGTAGGGGGGCCGGCGGTAGGGCGTGCTGCTCTGCTCGATATATTCAAGTTCATAGGCGGGAACGGATACCCGGCCGGCAAAACGTTCCCAGCAGCGGTTGGCGTAGTCAAAGGAAAGGTTGGCCCCCACGCCGTATATCGCGCCGCCGCTTTTAAGCTGGGGGGCGATCCATGTTTTATAAAAGGGCCAGCTCTGCGTATATTCTATTTTCTCATCCGGGTTTTTAAGTTTCACATAGCGCAGCACCACATAGAACTGATCCCCCGGACCGGTGATGAAATTCTCCACCCCGTAGCCGCCGGGGAGCATGGTACGGACCGCCGCTCCAATTCCCGAGGCATCCGCCGTCAAGCGGGCCCCTATCCGCAACTCTCCGTCCTTTCCCTTGAAGAGTCCCCCGGCAAGCCTTCCCTGGGCGTCAAAAACGGGGGAGGCAAATTCGGTTTCCATGAGGACCTGCGCCCCCTGTTCACGGGCCCAGGCGGTAAGGCGTTTCATCAGGGCCCCCCGGCGGAGGACCAGGACATCGGAATAGTGATTCTTCGGCCATTTATCCAGGGCGGAACGGTGTACGCTCCGGTGGAAGAGAGTCACATAGTCCGCCTCCCCCGGTTTCGGTTCAGGGATTCCAAAGCGGCTGAAATTTTCCTGCCGGATATGGATAACATCGTAGCGCCGGCCCAGGTTTATTTCGGAGGAACGGTCGCAGACAAGTACCCGGTATCCCTGCCGGGCCATGAGTCCCGCAAAGAAAAGTCCCGCCGTACAGGCGCCCACCACCAAAACATCGCTGTCCCGCGTCAAGACTCCTCCCTGAACCGCTTTACTTTAATTCCTCATCAAAACAAACGGCTACCTTGCCGCAGTTCCCCTGGGCCATAAGTTTATAGGCTTCGTCCGCTTTTTCCAGGGGAAAGCGGTGAGTCACCAGAATCTCCGGGTGCAGCTTCCAGCGGACCAGCTCCTCCACCAGGTTTTCCATAAGCCAGATACTCGTTACCCAGCTTCCGTAAATTGTCTTTTGGGGATGAATAATGTCCGGACTGGGATTGAAATGTACGGTTCCCCCTTCCCCTACGAAGGCGATTTTACCCCACTGCCGGGCCGCCCGGATAGCCGTTGCCCGGCCCCCGTCGCTGGCGGAGGCGTCGAATGACCGTTCCACCCCATTGCCGCCGGTTAAGGTCCTGATCTCCTCCGTATTGGAATCCGAGGCGGGGAGGACGGCATCAAAAAGATCAAGCTTCTTTGCCAGCTCTATGCGGTAACTGTTCGCTTCAATTCCGAAGATCCGCTGGGCCCCCATGGCCCGGCAAAGCATCGCTGTGGCCAGTCCCACGGGCCCCAGGCCGACCACGAGAACGCTGTCGTTCCCGCTGACTCCCAGTTTCATAATAGCCTCGTAGACCGTACCGAAACCGCAGGCCACCTGCGCCCCGTCGGTATAACTTAGGGAATCGGGAAGTTCCACCAGGTCTTTTTCATCGCAGAGTATGTATTCCGCCATGCCGCCGTCCCGCTGCCAGCCGTATGCCGCCCGCAGGGGGGAAGAACAGGAGATCATATAACCCATGCGGCAGTCATGGCAGACCCCGCATCCTGAAATGTGGTACACCACCACCCGGGAGCCCCGGTGGAAACGCCTGATCCCCGGCCCCTCCTCCACAACCTGGCCGCAGGGTTCGTGGCCGGCGATGACTCCCTGGTAGCCTTCCGGCCCCTTACCCACATGCTCCCGGTAGATCGCCCGAATATCGCTGCCGCAGATAGTGGAGGACTTCATCTTTACCAGGACCTGGCCGTGGCCCGGCTTGGGTATGGGAATCTCCCCAAATTTAACCGTACTGTTTCCGGGGAGATAGACCCCCTTCATGTTTCCTTCCATAAGTTTTACTCCAAATCGTAAGTTTTTCCGTAACGGACAATCTCTGTCTGGGGGAAACCGTTCTCCCCCAGGTATTTTTTGAACGCCGCCTGGGCCCTGGGTTCTCCGTGGACCAGGAAAATCCGCTTGAGCCGGGAACAGTCAACAGCCCTAAGCCAGTCCAGGGCCTCCGCATAGTCAGCATGGGCGCTGAAGGCGTTAAGCTCCTCCACCGTCGCCCGGCGTTTGAACCATTGGCCGTGAATCTTTACTTCCTCCGCCCGGTCCCGAATCCGCCGTCCCAGGGTATTCTCCGCCATGTAACCCACGATAAGGATAGTGGTCCGGGGGTCAGCGATGTTGTGGATCAGGTGGTGCTGAATCCGCCCGGCCTCGCACATGCCGTCCGCGGAGATGATGATCAGCGGCCCAGGGTGCTTGTTCAGCGCCTTGGACTCATCGACGCTGGTGGTAAAGTTCAAACTGTTGAATCCAAAGGGGTTTTTATGGTGCCTGATAAAGGCATCGTGAATCTCATCGTCGTAACATTCGGGGTGTACCTGGAAGATGGTGGTGGCGTTGGTAGCCATAGGGGAATCTACATAGATGGGAACCTCCGGAATGATCCCGTCATCTACCAGCAGGTGGAAGTAGTACACCAGTTCCTGAGTCCGTTCAATGGCGAAGGAGGGAATAAGAATCTTTCCCCCCTGCTCCACCATGCGGGCCGCCACGGCGGCAAGTTTTTTTACCGCGTTGTCCTTGTCATCGTGGCGGCGGTCCCCGTAGGTGCTTTCCAGCACCAGATAATCCGGCGCCGGGGGAATATCCGGGTCCCGGATGATCGGCTTGGCCCGGCGGCCCAGATCGCCGGTACAGAGGATTCGGGTTTCCTTACCGTTTTTCTTTACCGTGATAAAGGCCATGGCGGAACCGAGGATATGCCCCGCGTCAAAAAATTCCAGGTTTACCCCGTCCCCGATATACACGGGCCGGTTATAGGAGACCCCCAGCATCTGGCCCGTAGCCTGGATTGCGTCCTTTTCCGTAAAAAGAGGTTCCCAGTTAAACTTTTCGCCCTTCTTCTGAGCCTGGCTTCGGAGGTAGGCCGCATCCCTGGCCTGAATATTGGCGGAGTCCATCATAATAAGGCTGGCAATATCCCTGGAGGCAGGGGTGGCATAGATATTTCCCCGGTAGCCATTCTTTGTAAGCAAAGGCAAAAGACCGCAGTGATCCAGGTGGCCATGGGTAAGAATGGCCGATTCTATCCGGTCCGGCTCTATACCCAGGTTCCGGTTCTTCCGGTCCGCCGCTGCCCGGGAACCCTGGAAAGCCCCGCAGTCCACCAGATAGCTCCGCCCGTCTATTTCCAGTACATGCTTGGAACCGGTTACTTCTTCCGCTGCGCCCAGGGAATAGAATTTCACCCCGGCAGTTTGCCGCGCCTCGCGCATAAAACCTCCAAAAATCGCTTATAAAGCGGCTTCTATCCTCATTGCCATAGGCTGCCGGTATTCAGAAACGATTGGACTTATAGATCTGGGCGCATCCGGCGCAGGCGCCGGACCGGGCTTTCCGCTTCAATTCCTCGACTTTACCTCTGGTAAAGTCTCCGGTATTTCCGCTCAATCCCTTGCGCGGCCCAAAAATGGCATCCATGCCATTTTTGGGCTTTAGGTTTTTGCGCAGCAAAAACCTAAGCATTTATCACAGCCGGCATCCTGCCGGCCAAAAGCCGAAGGCTGTAGGACAATGTGGCTACGCATAGCGCCATCGTATGCCCCCAAATTGAATAAATGCGCCCCGGTTTTAATCGGGGCAGTGCGCGCGCGGCACAACGCGCGGAGTGCTGGAACAAAAGCCGGCATCCATGCCATTTTTGGGCTGGAACAAAAACCGCAAAAACGTATGCGTTTATCACAGCCGGCATCCTGCCGGCAGGCTGTATATTAACAAATGCGGCAAACTCCAAGTAAACCACGAGTTTGCAAAGCTGCCCAATAATCTACATTACAACAGGCCGCTAGTTTTCCTCCCGGATCAGGGCTTCGGTAAAACCAACCCTGCCCAG
>JAIRNB010000349.1 GCA_031258265.1 Treponema sp.
GGGAAATGAAAAAGTGGCGGTAACGGTACTCCTGGGGCAAAGCGGGTTTGGCAGAATCCATGGAAATAACCCCTGTTCCATGCTTCCCAGCCTTTTAGAACGGCTGCGCCAGGAAACCCCCTATGTGATTGTGGATTTTCACGCGGAGGCCACGGCGGAGAAAAAAACCCTCTTTGCCGTGGCGGACAGCCGTTGTTCGGCGGTTATCGGGTCCCATACCAGGGTACAGACCAGCGATGAAACTGTACTCCCCGGAGGTACTGCGGTAATCTGTGACGCCGGCCGCACGGGCAGCGCCGAATCCGTGGGGGGGTCGGAGACGGAATCCCGAATCCGGGAGTATAAGACCGGAATTCCCGATTGGACAAAAGAGGCGTTTGCCAAACCGGAACTGCAGGGCGTCTTATTGGAACTGGATTCCACGGGCAAGGCCCTTTCCATTGAGCGGGTCCGGCTGCAGCTTCCAGAGATGCCCCAAAAAGAGGAAAAAGGGGCGGCCGGGGAGAAGCCGGAATCCGGCGGAGAAGACGATGTGCCCCCGAAAACCGAATGAAGTTCCCTCCTGCCTGGGCTGCTTCCGGCTGAGAAGCCAGGGTACGCCCTGTCCCCTGGCGGGGCAAAATAAGACCGGGGAAGACGCGCACAGCTGGGGCCAAGCGGTTCCCCGGAAAGTTCTCCTTCTTCAGGGGACCGCGGTCCTGCTGCCCCCGGTCCTAGGTTTTGCCGCCGGGTTCACCCTGACGGATCTTCTCTTTCCCCTCTCCGGGGAAGCTCTCCGGGCCGCGGCGGGGGCGGCCCTTATGTTTCTCTTTGCTTTCGGCGTATACCTGTTCCGCCGCCGTTCCCCTTCGGAATCATCGTAATTGAAAATTTATCAGCAAAATGGTATATTATATCCAGAGATCGCCCCACGGGGGTCTCCTGGCCGGGCCGTATGGCCGGTTGATTACAGGCCCAAAACAGGAAAAGGGCGCAAAGGAGCCTATTATGAAGGGCAGAGGTTATGTTGATTTAGGATCGATTTTCGATGAGATCTTCGATGCCGCGCAGAATTTCCAGGATGAGCTGCACAATAATTTCCAGCGTTACGGTCATGGTTTTCCGGGGGGCCGCCCCTTTGAACCCTTTGGCAAGGGTTTCTTTGACGAGAATACCGATTTTTACCCCAATTATTCTTACCCACCGATGAATATTTATATGTCAGGGGATCTAAGCCTTACTTTTGAATTTGCCCTGGCGGGTTTTGAGGAAAAGGACATAAACCTCTCTTTTCAGGGGGACTACATGGTCTTTTCCGCGGCCTCTCCCGCGGCGGCGCCTCCTGAATCTTCCACCTCCGGTACCGGGGATGGGGAATCGTCCCAGCAAGAGGGCAGACAGGAAAACCCGCAGTACATCAAACGGCGGCTCAAGATGAAGGACATCGAAAAGCAGAAATACTATGTCCCCCTGGACAAGTACGCGCAGGAAAAGGTACGGGCGGTATTCAAAAACGGTATCCTGAAGGTTACTATTCCCCCCAAGGATGAACCGGACCAAAATGAGGGAATAAAGATTGAGATCATCAAAGAGGGTGTATAACTCCTTAAAATGAAGCTCCCCACGGGCAGGTTCTTGGGTATCAGACCAGACTCGCGAATAAAAGAGGGACCGCTTGGCGGTCCCTCTTTTATGTCAAAAAATGAATCAAAACCGCTCCGCCTGTCACAGCGGTTCCGGGCGGCCGCAACTGCTCTTTACATTGTAGTAAGCCCCCGAGGCGGAGGCATCGTGGAAACCGTGCATTACGTCCAGTACATGGTAGGCCATTTCCCCGTTAGCCCGGTGGGGCCTTCCTTCGGCAATAGCCTCCGCCATGTCGGTGATCCCCAGCCCCCGGCTGTTTTCGGGATAATCCCGGATCAGGGGTATGGCCGACCATTCTTCCTCCCGGAAACGCCTCACATACACCGGCCCCCCAAAGGTGTTCGGATCGGGAACCCGCAAGGTCCCTTCACTGCCGTAAATCTCTATCCAGGGCAGAGTATGGGAATAAACATCAAAACTGGTGATGATGGTTCCCACCGCGCCACTGGCAAAATCCAGAATTCCGGCGATATGGGTGGGAACATCCACTTTGATAACCGTGCCATTAAGGGGTTCGCTGGTAATGGTCCTGGTATCAAAACTCTTTTTCACTGAACCGGAAACCCGGACCACGGGTCCTAAAAGGTTTACCAGGGCGGTGATGTAATAGGGACCCATATCATACATGGGGCCGCCGCCCTTTTTGTAGTAAAATTCGGGTCCGGGGTGCCAATGTTCGTGGCCGTGATTCACCATAAAGGCCACCGCCGCCACCGGACGGCCGATCCAGCCGTCGTCCAGGAGCTTCCGGCAGGTTTGAATTCCCGCCCCCAGGAAGGTATCCGGAGAGCCCCCTACCCTTACCTTGTTTGCCGCGGCGGCCTTGAGAACTTCCTGGGCCTCCTCCCGTTCAGCGCAGAGGGGTTTTTCGTCATAGACATGCTTCCCGGCCTTTACCGCTTCCAAGGCTACCCCATAATGGTTATAAGGTTCGGTAATGTTCAGGATAATATCCACATCGGGACTATTGATCAGATCCGTGGTTTTCTTAATGTGGGGAATCCCGTAATCCGCGCTGGCCTTGGCCGCCCGTTCCCCTATCAAATCCGTCACGGCAGTCACCTTTACCCGTTTGGAAAACATGCCGTTCAGATTCTTCAGATAGATACCGCTGATATTTCCAATACCGACAATGCCAATTCGTTGTATAGCCATAAATTACCCCCTTTTAATACATCTTTACCGGACTCTTCCAGTCTTCCGCTTTAAGTCCCTTTTCCACGGCGATACGCTTACCCTCGGCGGCCCAAAGCAGTCCCCGTTTCATAAGTTCCCAGGCTTCGGGGATGTTGAACACGTCATCGTGGTGCCCCAGGGCATTATAAAAAACCCTGCCATACCCCCATTTCCTCGTCCATACCTGGGGTACGTCCACTTCACCATTGGCGGAATGATACCACCGGACCGTAGGGAAACGGGTAGTAGCCAGAACTTCATTGGCGGGGTCTACATGGAGATAGTACTGTTCGGAACTAACATCAAAATCGTCTATTCCATCGGTAAGGGGATTGGATTTACTGGTGATATTCACCCTGTACTTAGTACCGTCTCCCCCGGGGTGGGATACCCAGTTAGCCCCTGTCATAAACTGATATTCAACGCTGTTCCGAAAAGCATCGCACATACCGCCATGGTTTCCCGCCAGGCCCATACCCCCTCCCACCGCTTCCAAAAGGGGTTCAAAAAAGCCGTAACCCAGGGGCTCCCGGCACATGGTCCATATCGGGATAAAAAGATCCAGCCCGGAAAGCAGTTCCTTGTCTTTAAGGACGTCCAGGTTTTCCTCCACGGAAACGTCAAAACCCTCGCCGTCAAGAAACTTCTTGAAACGCTCGCCTATCAACTTGGGTTCATGTCCATCCCAACCACCGCTAAGAATCAATACCTTGCCTGCCATGTAACACCTCTCAGATTGATTTTATGGAGGTAGTATACTCCCCGTTTTTATAAAACACCAGTAAGAAAAACGCATCCCGGACTGTTTCGAATGATAATCCCACCGCCGGTCTTCTATTACCTTTTTATTCGGGAGTCTGGTTTAATACTCCGCGGCTTGCCGCGGTTCAGATAACGCAGCGTTTACAAAAATATAGGGTTATTCAAAAACTTCAGTTTTTGAATAACCCTATTATACCAGTGGTCCTTAGAATTTAATTAAAGAGGCTATTCCCAAAACTTTGGTTTTGGGAATAGCCTCCGGGAACAATTTATTTCAAATACAGGGGCAGTTCGACATACTTGGTGTGGAGGAGTTCGTGGGCCTTGTGGCCGTTGGGTTCGCCAAGGAATTCCTGGTACACCTGCTGGATAAAGGGATTCTGGTGAGAGCAGCGAAGGCCGGACTTTTGATCATCCTCGTAGATTCCCTTTGCCCGCATCCCGCGGATTTCATCGGTGCCGCCGTAGGGCTGACCGCCGCCGGACACGCAGCCGCCGCGGCAGGCCATGACCTCCACAAAGTGGTAGGGGGTCTCCTGCCCCGCTTCCCGGGCGGAACGGATCTTGTCCAGCACCGCGGCGATGTT
>JAIRNB010000362.1 GCA_031258265.1 Treponema sp.
TCAAGCATGGTGGTAATTTCATCGCAGATCAAAAAACGGGTCTTTTCCGAAAGGGCCCGGAGTACGCAGAAACGCTGCAATTCACCGCCGGATAGTTCATTGGGGTAACGGTTCATCCAGTTTTCCTGTATCCCCAAAATTTCCATAAGTTCCATATCCGGTTCATATCCTTCGGCTACGGTCTGTGACATTTTCCAACGGGGGTTCACCGCCTTTTCGGGGTGTTGAAAGATAAGCTGTACCGGATAGTAGCCCTTCCTGGGTATAGCCTTTCCGTCGATGCTCAGTTCCCCGCCGCTGGGCCGCAGGTGGCCGGCCAGTATTTTTGCCAGGGTGCTTTTCCCCCTGCCGCTTGGCCCTAAAAGGCCGGTTACCTCTCCGCCGGCGATGGATATATTCACCCCCCGCAGCACAAAGCCGCCGCTCCTGTAGCGGAAATCAATGTCCCTTCCCCGGAGTATCATACGGCCTCCTTAAAATCGCCGGAGAATCCGTTCTGGGGCAGAGCCCGGTACAGGGCCCTGGTAAAGGGATGACCCAGGGCCGATCCGTCTCCGCTGAAGGCCGCCGCCGGGACAGTTTCGATCACCGTACCGTCCCGGAACACGGCGACCCGGCTGGCGGTGAGAACTGCCATTTCAATATCGTGGGTTATCAGCATGATACCCCGGCCTTCGCCGGCAAGCTGCTTAAAGAGGCGGATAGTTTCTTCCACCGCCTTTTTGTCCATTCCCGGGGTAGGTTCATCGGCGATGATCAATTCCGCCGGACACGCGGCGGCGGAGGCTACCAAAACCCGCCGGGCCATGCCGCCCGACAACTGGTGGGGATAATAGTCCATTACCTCAGCGGCAAGGCCGTAACGTTCCAGCAGGGCCGCCGCCTTTTCCCGCCGCAGGGCCCTTCCCCCGTCTCCCGGCGCGGGGCTGATGAGCTGGGCCCCCACCGTCATAAGGGGGTCCAGATAATTGACCGACTGGGGGATCAATGTGATTCTTCTGCCCCGGAAAATTTCTTTGGTCTTTTGATCCAGCGGCCTGCCGTCGTAATAAACAGCGCCCGTAGTAAAGGCATTGTCCGGCAGTATCCCTAAGATACTGTGGGCCAAGACGCTTTTCCCCGAACCCGAAGCGCCGGCAATGGCGACAATCTCCCCCGGATGCAGCTCTATGCTCAATTCATGGATAACCTCAAGATCGTACTGACGGAATCCTCTGCCGTACATCCTAAAGGAAACCGAATGTTTATCTACCAAAAGGCCCCGTTGATTTATGCCTGTCTTTATATCTGTCACCAATTTTTCTCCCCCCTTACAACTGGGTAGTTTCGGGATTCACCAGCCGCCTGAGATTATCCCCGATTATGTCAAAAAGGCGGACCGTAACGATAAGGGTTAAGCCCGGCAGTACCGCCAGCCACCACATGCCGGAGGAAAGGTACTGCATCGACTCCGAAAGGATGACCCCAACCGCCGGGGTTGCCGGGTCCAGGCCGTATCCAAGAAAAGTAATGCTGGCCTCGTGGAGTATGGCGTGGGGAAAAAGGAGGATAAGGCCAATCATTAATTGGGGGAAAATATGGGGGAAAATATGGCGTAAAGCGATAAAAGCCCAGCTTTTTCCCATGCGGCGGGCAATCTGAATATACTCCATGTTCCGAAGCTGCATAACTTCCGCCCGGATAATTCTGGTAACGTTGGGCCAATGGGTTACGGCCACTCCGACAGCCACGCCCCTGGCGCCTCCGCCCAGGGCAATGGATATGAGGATCAGCAGGACCAGATGGGGTATGCCGAAAAAGAGATCCACCAGCCAGGTAATTACGCTGTCAACGGCGGGCCCCAGCAGGGCGGAACAGGCGCCGAATACCGCGGCGATACAAATACTAACCGCCGAGGCGATAAAACCTATCCTGATACTCAGGACAAGGCCCGCGGTGGTCCTGGCAAACATATCACGGCCCAGCCAATCCGTGCCAAAGAGATGGGCGGCGGAAGGCGGCGATTTTGATTCCCCCAGGTTTATCCCCATCTTCCCCTGATCCGCGGTGACACCCAGGAACAGGATGATCCCAATCAATACAACGGCAAAAACAATCCAGCAAAACATGATCTCCCGCTGGTTTAAGCGGGGATGCGGAATACCGCTGACCCTCAGTATCCCCGAAGCGGTTCCGTTAGGCATGTTCCACCCCCTCTTTTATCCGGGGGTCCAGGATCGTATACAGGATATTGGCGATAAAATTTCCGGTAAAAACAAAGAGTACGCTGAAAAGTACAAGACCGAGGAGCAGGGGTATGTCCCCCCGGAGCCCCGCTTCGGAAACCGCGCCCCCAAGCCCCGGATAGGCAAATACCGTTTCCGCCAGCACGGAACCGCCGAAAAGTTCGCTGATAGAGGCAAATTGCAGGGTTATGGCGGGCATGGCGATATTACGGAGGATATGCCTGCGGAGTATCGAAGCCTCCCCTTCCCCCTTTACCCTGGCGTAGAGGATAAATTCACTCTGCCGGAGTTCGGCGAATTTTTCCCTGGTATGAAGGGCGATATTCGCCACCCCGGTGATGCTCAGCGTCAGGGCCGGTAAGATAAGGTGGTACATCCGGTCCCAAAGGGTAACTTCGGACGCGGCCTTCCCGATGGGGACCCCCAGGCCGACCGGCAGCCAGCCCAGGTTTACGCTGAAAATGATGATAAGCAAAAGCCCGACCCAGAACAGGGGGGAGGAGGCCAGGGTTACGCTGTACCAGCGTACCAGGCGGTCCGCCATGCCGCCGGGCTTTTTCCCCGCCAAAAGCCCCATAAGAAAACCGGCGGCCCCGGAGATGACCCAGGCGGTTCCCATGAGGGCCAGGGAAGCCTTGAATTTTTCCCCTATCACCGCCAGGACATCCTGGTTGTATATGATAGAGCGGCCCATGTCGCCGTGCAGCATGTTTTTAAGCCAGATAAAGTACTGTTCCACCGGGGATCTGTCGAGGCCCCACTTTTTTTCCAGCGCCATCCGCATGGACGGGGTTAATTGGGCGGCATGGGCGCCGCCCACATAGGCTACCACCGGATCAATGGGGGAGGCTTTTACCAGCAAAAAGGAGATAACGCTGGCGGCGGACACCAGGAGAAGCACCCGGAACAGTTTTTTTATAATATACGCCGCCGCCCTATAGGCCCTTTTGTTTCGTATTTCCATGCTACTCCGCCCACTTCCAGTTTTCTATGCTGTGGACTATCTGCCACTGGGTACC
>JAIRNB010000368.1 GCA_031258265.1 Treponema sp.
AGCGCCCTCCGCCGGCTTCTCCTGGTTTTTGGAGAACAGGAAGAAGCCTGGACGGTAAAGCGGAAGCTGGATATTTGGGAATCAAAACTGAACAAGGATATTCAGCGCGATCCCGCGTAAAATATTCCCGCCGGGTTCTTGAATAGGATTGTTCAAAAACTTCAGTTTTTGAACAACAGCCGCTTAAAAGCGAAGCTTGGCAAATCAACCAAGTTCTTGAACAAGTCAGTTTAGCATCGCCAAAGTATCCGTGCGTTCCCAGCGTTTCGCAATGTCCGCGGGGCTTTCCGCGGAGATGTTTTTAATCGACTTATTGGCCCCAAGCTGCAGGAGTACCGCTATGGTTTCCGGGCTGCCGCAGCGGGCGGCGTAGTGGAGGATTGTGTTTCCCGATGTATCCCTGGCGCCGATAGCCTTGCCGGAAAATACCGCCCGTACCGGGGCGGGGCCCTGCAGGATTACTAGTTCCGCCGGGGTTCTTCCGTCCCCCGCCGTGGTAAAGGGGTCCGCCCCCGCATCGGCCAGGACCTTTGCCAGTTCCCAGGACTCCCGGTCTACCGCAAGACGCAGAGGGCAGCGTCCTTCGGAATCCACCGGGGAAAGGCGGGCGCCCTGGCTGATAATGATTCTGATGGTGGAAAGGGGCGCCCCTTCACGGATAGCAATATGCAGGGGGGATGAGCCGTTGTCATCGGCCATTTGTATTCTGTCTTTGGTCAGCAGGGTGGAAACTACGGCGGGGGAAATATTTAAGGCAAGCTCGTAGGGGCTGTAGCCCTGGGAGTTCCGTGCGTGGATGGGGGCCCCCCAGGAAAGGAGGAGATTCATCATGTCCCCCTGTCCCCCGGAGACTGCCAAATGAAGGGGGGTGTCTCCCCGGTTGTTTCTAGTGTTGGGATCGGCCCCCAGATTTATCAGCCGTTCCGCGGAGAGGGAATTCCCGGCGATCACCGCTTCCATGAAAGGGGTGATTCCCCCGGTGTCCCTGGTTTCCACATCCGCCCCCCGGTTTGCCAGCAGGGTTTCAATATCGGCAATTCCCAGCCGTACCGCATCGTGGAGGGGGGTCTTGCCGTTTAGAGCCCGGGCATTAATGTCAATTCCCGCGTTGATAAGGGCCTGGGCCGCTTCCCTGCTGTTCCAGCGTACCGCCGCATGGAGGGCGGAATTTCCCAGGTTGTCCCGGCTGTTCAGGGAAGCTCCGGCGCTTACCAGGGTTTTGATAGTAGAATCGCCGGAGGGGCCCCATTCCCCCGCGTATTTAACCGCTACGAAAAGAGGCGTTTCCCCGGCGGCATTTTTCGCTTCAAGATCGGCCCCCTGCTGGACTATGTAGGGGATATGGCCGTCGATTTTCCATTGGGCCGCGTAGTGAAGAATTCCGTTTCCAAGCCCGTCCCGGACAATGACGGTATGGGAATTGATCATCCAACTCCGGATGCCGCCGGGGGAATGGAAAGAAAGGTACAGGGGAGTTTCCCCCTTGGCGTTGGGGGCAAAAATATCCGCCCCCCGGGAAATGAGGAGTTCTCCGGTTTCCACCTCGTTAAGCCGGACCGCCAGGTGGAGACTTGTGTCCCCTTCCCTGTTGCGGGCGTTCACCAGGGCCCGATTTTCCAGGATAAGGGTAATGGTTTTTATATCGGCGGAGTTTTCAATCGCCTTATGAAGCATGGTGTTCCCCGCGCTGTCGGTTTGTAGAACCGTTTCCGGCGTTATTAGAGCCGCTAAGACCGGATTCCCAATTTCCAGGGCCTTTTCAAAGGGGGTGATTCCTTCGTTATCCGCGGCAAACACATCGGACTGGTAAGAAATGAGAAGGGGAATAAGTCCGGTCCGGCTTTCTTCCACCGCCAGGTAAAGGGCGGTTTTGCCGTCGATATTACGAATCGAAATATCCGTTCCGCCGGAAAGGAGGGACTGTACAATTTCACTGCCGCGGTTCAGGGTAATGACGATGTGCAGGGGGGAATCTCCGTGTTCGTCCCGCAGACTGGGATTTGCCTGGTACGCTAAAAGCAGGCCAATGGCTTCCCGGTGGCTTTCCGATGGGATTCCCAGGTGGAGGGCGGAATTCCCCTTGGCATCCTGGGCGTTGGGGTCCGCTCCCCTGGCGAGGAGCAGTTCCATGGCATCTATATTTCCCGTCCGGGCCGCATCGTGAAGGGCCGTGGCCCCCGAAGCGTCCTTAATATTTATCTGGGCATTTTTATCAAGAAAGAAATGCAGCAGCCCTAAATGTCCTTCCCGGGCGGCAAAGTGCAGGGGAGTCCTGCCGTCAAACAAACGGATATTAAAATTTGAAGAACGGACGGCGGGGGCAAAGTAGGAATAAACAGGGTCCCCGGAACGGCCGCCGGCAAGGATAAGTTTTTCCGCCCCTTCCGCGTGGTTCCGGGAATCCGGCCGGGAAAGGGCCAGATCCAGGGCGCTTTTTCCGTCCCCCCCGGCGGCCTCCAGGATACCGGCCCCGGCAAAGGCCGGGGAAACGAGAATCTGCTGTACGGCCTCGGGATCTCCGGCCAGGGCCGCCAGATGCAGAATTGTCCTCCCTTCGGCATCCCTGGATTTTAGGGAATCTACGCTTAACAGGGCGTCAAGAAAATCCCCCTTCCTGATAATACCGCTTAAAGCCGGGCTGGGCGGGTCCTGCGGACCCCCTACAGCCATACTCTGGTGTATATCCGCGCCGGCCTTTACCAGATGCCCCGCCATGAGGGCGTCTCCGAAGGCGGCGCTGATACCCAGGGGGCTTCTCCCTTCGTTGTCCAGGGCGTTAACATCGGCCCCCAGGGAAATGAAGAAGGCCCCCAGTTGGGCGTCCTGCCTTTCCGCCGCTATATGCAGGGGCGTTCTGCCTCTGGAATCGGTGGCATGGACATCTACCTTCCCCAAAAAGAAGGACCGGGCCTTTTCACTTTCACCCTTTTCCAGAACTGTCCAGACATCATCATCCGCCTTAGGCGCGCTGCTGGCACAGGACAGCAATACCAGGGAGGGGATAAGACAGAAGACAAAAACAAGCTTTCGCAGTGGATATATACACTTCATATCCCCTTTATCGGCGGAAGGGGGAGAGAACTGGAGCTTTCGCCGCAGCCCGGCTATTTCCTAAAAAAAGTTTAGGAGGGGGGGCGCATAGGTCCCAAAAACCGGAGTTCCGGCCCCCAATACGCGGCTGCTCTTGACGCTGCCCCGCCCTCGCTCCAGCCTCCTCGCCCTGCGGGCTGCGGTGGCTTCCGCTACCCCCCCTCAATGCCTTTCGCCTGTATATCGTGCCGGCCCGGTTTTGTGATTGCCTTGACACAGGCAGAAGAAAACAGCTATGGTTATTTATTGTCTAACGCGGCCATGGTGGAACTGGTAGACACGCCAGCTTGAGGTGCTGGTGCCGAGAGGCATGGAAGTTCAAGTCTTCTTGGCCGCAAAGAAAAAGTTAATCCCGCTTAAAAAACCAGCGTTTTCGATATGATGTTTCCCCCGGCGCTTGGAGACTTGAACTTCCGAGGGCCCCGCCGATCGGCGGGAGGAAAAGGCGCCAGGGACGGCGCCGAAAGGGGGCCGAGGCGGCCCGGCGGTCCCGCCCATCCGGGGTCAACTTTGTTCCCCAGGGTTACGATTTTGCTTTTCAGTTCGCTATTGGGCACAGTTTTTCTCTTTTTTGAACCCTACGACACCTGGAAGAACCGCTTTTCTTCCAAAGAC